>NZ_JALKIK010000035.1:0-52488 GCF_023050955.1 Anaerobiospirillum sp. NML120511 | reverse complement strand
CAGCTGGCTCATGAAGCCTGCCTTGCATCGCCTTATGCAGCCTGCCCTTGCAGCTGGCTCATGAAGCCTGCCTTGCATCGCCTTATGCAGCCTGCCCTTGCAGCTGGCTCATGAAGCCTGCCTTGCATCGCCTTATGCAGCCTGCCCTTGCAGCTGGCTCATGAAGCCTGCCTTGCAGTTGCCTCATGTCGTCTGGTCTTGCGGGCTTGCGTATGCGGCCAGGTGCGACAGCACAGAGCCATGTTCATGTCGCTCCTGCCTTGTGTATCGGCCTTAAGGTACGCTTACACAGGCTAACAGCAACCAGAATATTCAAGTTACTTATCAGCACTGCTTATCTGCCCTGGCACAGGCTGGCAGCAAAAGGCTGACTTGCTGATAACAATATGCAGACCTCACCGTGTTCTCTTAACACCTGCGGCAGGTGAGCCTTGTCCAGTGAGTTAACTTACAGGACTGGACTTCACCAGTTTTCCCTGAAAGGAGCACTTTCTTCTATGACATCTAATGGTTATTCAGCAAAAGCCAGTGGCAATGCAGGGAAATTCTCTCAGGGCAACAAGTACATAACCCTTAAGAGCATGCGCAATCTGCGCTCATGGTTTAAAGATGCCCGCTCTGACGATGTTCAGGACGTCATCAGACAGCTTGAACTTATCAAAAAGGAAAAGCTGCGCCAGGAAGAAGAGAACATCGAACGCAACCAGCGCCATCAGGAGATGTGCGACTTCTACTCCATGACGGGCTCATCGAGCATTATGGAAGTCAGCATTGACCCTCAGGATGTGCTCGATGCCCTTAGCGATTCGCTGAACTGCTGTATGCGCCGCTACCGCAGCGCCCGCATCAAATACCGTTTTTATGACCTTGATGGCAACCTGTGCGAATGGTCAGGCCAGGGACGAGAACCGCTTAAGCTGCGCGATGTGATGACAGCTACCGGCAAGTCCCGTGATGACTTTCTGGTCAGAAATGATGATCAGAACAACTCCTTTCTCATTGATGAGAGCTTTGCCCGCCTGTCAGAGAGCATGGACCAGAAATTCAAACAGTTCTCTGTATCCGGCAATCAGTCACGCAGAAGCAGCAGTACGGCAACCCCGGCTCCAGGAACATCACAGCCTGACTCACAGAACCTCTCCTCTGACAGTCAATTTGAACAGGACGACCATAATGCCAGTTAATCACGGCACATCATTGTGATCCCTGATGCTCAGCAACTGCGGCGCCCGGGCATGAAAAAGGCCATATCCCTTTTCAGGATATGGCCTTTTTCATGTGCACGTCACGATCTGGTCCGGGACTGTGGTCCGCTCCAGACCGAAGCTGGATCTGGTCAGGACCTGCTCTGTGCCCCGGCCTTGGCATAATGGCCATGGCCGGACACAGGGAAGGAGCGGGATGTGGCGTGCAGCTTATTTAATGGCAATGCCATTGCGCTCAGCCATAAGCTGGTAAATCTCAGCATTGATGGCCTTGAGCACAGCAGCAGGATTTTCAGCACGGGTAATTGGACGGCCAATTACCAGGTAGTCAGAGCCTGCCTTGATAGCCTCTACCGGAGTCATGACGCGCTTCTGATCACCGATAGCCGAGCCGGCTGGACGGATACCAGGGGTAACGGTAATAAACTCACCGCCCAGCTCATTTTTAATCATGTCAGCTTCCTGAGCTGAGGACACAACACCGTCCAGACCACTTTCCTTGACCAGACGGGCAAGGCGCATAACCTGCTCCTTAGGGGAAACATCAATACCAATGTCGGTAAGCTGAGCCTGGTCCATGGAGGTCAGAACGGTGACACCGATAACTACTGGTCGGGCTACAGCTGGTGGCAGACGCTCGAGCTCATTGGCTACGGTCTCCATCATGACACGGCCACCGGAGGCGTGAACATTGACCATCCACACGCCCATGCTGGCTGCTGCCTTGACGGCCATGGCTGTGGTATTTGGGATATCGTGAAACTTCAGATCGAGGAAGACACGGAAGTTAAGCTCAACCAGCTTGGAAACAAACTGAGGGCCGGCAACGGTAAAGAGCTCCTTGCCTACCTTGAGATTGCAGGTGCTCGGATCCAGCTGGGAGACAAAATCGAGGGCTGTTGCATCGTTATCGTAATCAAGAGCAACTATGACCTTGGGATCAAACATAATAACTTCCTGTAAAAGCCGGTCACGAATGTTCGTGCCACACCACCTACGGCCTGATTAAGGCATTGAAAATCAGCGGCCTCTATGCAGAGCAAAGACAGCCGATCCCCTTATTATACGGCCAATTGCTCACATCCATTACATATTTATAAATTGAAAATCTGCATAACAGCGCTATAAGCATCAATCTGCCAGGCCCGCAAGGCGCACAACGGCCAGACCGACGGACACAGCTTCAGGCACTGACTCAATGAGCATAAGCCCCTGGGCCAGGCCCCAGAAAAAGATGATGCGTGAGAGGTGTGGCGATGGAGCCGGTGAAGTCCTGCAGCCTCAGCAGCTGCAGCTGGTGCAGCCATGGAGCAGGTGCTGAGGCAAGGCTGGCAAAGCCAGTGACACCGGCGAAGCCAGAGGCGCAGCGGTGGCGCTGGGGCGGAGGAGGGGCGTCAGTCGCCATCGATGGAGTGACGGGGACGCATGGTATCGAAGTGGCGGCAGGATGGGCACTGCCAGAACATCATGGAGGACTCAAAGCCACAGCTTGAGCAGCTGTAGGTTGAGTGAATGGCTATCTGAGCATCGACAATGCTCTTGAGCTGCATCAGGGTTTCACTGTTCTCACCTTCCTTACTGTCAAGGCGTGAGCGCATGCCCATATAGTATGAAAACAGCTTGATATTGGGTCTTTCCTTGATCTGGCTTAACAGCATGAACTCGGCCTGAGACAGTGACTCCTGGTGCTCTATATAGCGACAGAGTTCTACCATGACAGCAGCACTGCTGGTGCGGCGGGCAAGGTCCTCAAGAGCCTTGCGGTAGGCCGGATCGCTTTTGTCCTCAAAGCAGCGGGTCAGCAGGTCAAGACAGAACATTCCTGTAGAGCTGTCAGTTTCTGCAATCTCACTTACCAGCTGCAGCACCTTCTCCCTGAAATCACCTGACTGCTCCTTGATAAGGATATCAGCCTTGATAATGCGGGCTCTGATGCACTGAGGCCAGATCTCAAGGGCATCATCAAGCAGCTTTATGGCATCACGATGACGGTTGTCCACCATGGCGCGCAGAGCCAGCTCGCAGTAGTACTGGGAAAGGTTGGCAAGGCCGTTACGACCGATCACATCCCTGTTGGCAAGGCCGGTTTCAATGGCCTTTTCGTAATCGCGAGTCTGATCATAAAGACGTACCAGCAGCACTGAGGCATTGCGGCGCTGACGTGGAATCTCCACCAGCTGCAGCAATATGTCCTCAGCACGGTCCATAAGACCGGCACTCATAAAATCACAGGCAAGCTCAATCTGAGCCAGCTCGCATTCGTAGGGCTCAGAGTTTTCATCATTGGCAAGGGAAGTATGCAGGGAAATGGCGCGGTCAACCTCACCGCGCTGGCGGAAAAGATTACCAAGAGCCAGAGAGGACTCAAAGGTAGGATGAGCAGAGTTGAGGTAGGCTATGAACTCATCCATAGCCTTTTCCTTGTTGTTATTGAGGAGAAAGTCGACGCCGCGCAGGTAGCTCTGAGCCTGCTCGGTCTTTTTACTGGCGCGCCTGTCCTTATAGGAATTTCTTCCCATATAGTAACCATAGGCTGCGGCAACCGGCAGCAGTAAAAAGAGTAACTCGAACATGTATTCAGAAGCTTATTTACAAGCCAGTCTCAGCATAACAGATTGATAAGCCTTCGGACTCAGGTACCATGCCTGAACCGGTCCGTTTTCGCCGCAATAATCATGCCGCAAATGCCGTCACAGCTCTGACATCACTGGCACTCACCGCTGCATAACAGCATTGTTTACTGCAGCACTCAGCATCATGTCAGCGCTATGTCAGAGTCCTGATTGACGGGCTGTATTGATTATCCGGAAACTCACTATAACACTGCATACCTGGTGCTAACCAGGCTTGTCGATATAAATTGCCAGGGACAGCCAGCCCTGATGAAAGGAGCCTTTCATGGCAGACAGTGCCTTGCAGGGCAAGCATGCACCTGCCCCTGCCACTGACCTGCCCGGGTATCTGTCCTTGCCAGGCACATGCCCCTGACCATTCCATGCCATGCCCCGGCAACTGCCCCTGACCATTCCATGCCATTCCATGCCATGCCCCGGCAACTGCCCCTGCATATGCCCTTGCCCCTGCATATGCCCTTGCCCCGGCAACAGCCCCTGCATATGCCCATAACCGGCTCCTGACTATGGCTCCTGTATCTGTCCGTGCTGGCATGATGGGCATTTGGGAGCGGTACAAAGACAAAGGGCCGACACCGTCGTGTGACGGTGCCAGCCCCTTGTGTGGTCTGATTCAGCATGTACGGCTCACAAAGATGCAGCGTCTGGTGCCTCTGCGCGGCTGCGCGGCTGCGCGGCAGCGCAGCAGCTGTGCCTGCCGTACCCTGCCCAAAACAAAGCCGCCGCTCCCAACTGACGTATGTTGAGGAGCGGCGGCGTGGCAGAACTGGTTCAGTACTGATTACTGAGCTTCAGCGGCCTTTGAGGATTCAACAGCCTTCTGGGCTTCCTTTTTGGCGCGACGGGCTTCAGATTTGGCGCCCTGAGCGCGGGCCCACATTTTGACTGAGAACAGCAGGGAGATGTACAGGCCGATGATAATACCGACCACAATGCCTACTACCATAACCATGGCAAGGGAAAGCTCAGCCTTTACAAAGAGGAAATCGAAAGTGACCATGCTCTCATTGGCAGAGCCTATGGTCAGACCTAAAACACAGATGAGAATTAATACAATGATGTAAAGCCAGAACTTTAACATAAGACACCCAATCAAACGAAAACCAGCCGGCCCTTAAGCCTGAGGGCATTATAGCAAAAAAACAGGCAGGGCCTGAATTTGACTGTCTTACAAGCCAGCAAGGCTCACACTTTTACTGTTACCAGCTCCCCGGTGCCCTGCCCCAGGCACATGCTCATGGGCTGGATCAGGCTGTCCATCCGCTGCCTGCATCCTGACTGACCATGGCAGTGCACAGGCACTCAACAGTGCCATCCCGGCTGCCCGTGTTACAGCCCGACAGATGCTTTGCCGGGCAACTGCAGCTGTCCAGCCTGTAACAGGCCTGCCACAGCCTGTCACAGCCTGCCTGCAACGGGATATACATCCCTGCTCATATCACAGTCTGCCCTGTGCCAGTTGATTTCTTTTGGCCACAGCTCTGGTATTTGCCCCTGAGTGGTTCTAATATTTGTGTTACTCCGTCAATGCAATGAGGTCAGGACAAGAACCAGCGACAGCCGGGCTCATGCCCGGCGGCTATGCTGGCTGCCCGGCGGCGGTGCCGGGCATGTGACATATGCCGCCCGGACTGCCGCTCCGTGGACAGGGAGCCCGGTCAAAATATTGGTGATATTGTCGTTATTAGTCGGGACAATGTTCAGTATTTTAAGACATGGCCCGAGCCATGACTGTACGGGCTACATAGTTAAGCCCTGACCTGAATATGTTTTTATTTGCAGTACAGCATCTGCCTTATGGCCCGTCATTCATGCCAGCCCCCGTGTCGGTACACGGTCTGTAAGACATAGGCTTATCTGTTATGATTATGTTTTTGATATCTAGTTAACTTGCCGGATATCGAACCTTATGCCCCGGGCAACCATCCTGTCAGGACTGCCTGAGGCCTGAGCCCTCCGGGCAGTTGCCCGTGAGGCCGATGCCTTAATGACTGCCCTTTACTCTGATACAGCCCGCTCAGTGGCGTACTTTCAGAGAGCCTGTCCATGGTTATGTTGCTCAACCATGAACCACAGGGCAGCTGCAGGCATTTGTATACTGGAGTATTGAGTAACACTATTGGAACAGAGAAAGTTTGCAGGCACTGATGCCTGTACCTCCCCACATAACTGTAATGTCCCTGCCCAGCTGGTCATGCTACGGGCATGACAGCATGAATTCCGGTCAGGCTGACGGCCAGCAGGACAGCTCGACAGGCTGACGGCCAGGCTGACGGCCAGCAGGACAGAGCGACAGTCTGTCCCCAGCCGTCCATAATATCTGCATTCAGTCATTATGCCGGCCAGGCATGACATAGAACCATTCCCGGCTCAGCCATGCACAAGCTGAGGCGTAATTACCAGGGGCAGTTTTGTGCCCACCGGACCTGTGAAAGCAGATCTGATGCGCAAGGCACCAGGCCGTGTATGGTCAGTTGAGCTGCAGGGCATGGCCCTGCAGGCATGGTACATGTTGCGAGGACCTTGCAGGTCTTATGTATGGGACGAGGTACTTTCTTTTTTCCTGACGCAGCGGATGCCGATTACAGCTTCCGCCCGCTTATGCCGCTGCTGCAAGCTGTGCGGCGGCATCAGCATCCGTCAGAACTTCCTCAGCTGTCTCATGAAAGGCCAGGCATGCCCATGCATAATTAAGCTGACCGGGACTTTTTGATTACAGCAATGGATAAGACCAAGGAGCAGACCAGGTATGGCCATCAAAATCAACAGTGAAGAGATCGCGACTTTCAAGGAAAATCTCAAGCTCTTAATGCCATATCAGGATCATGACCTGCTCAACAGTCTGGCCAAGGGTCTGTATACCAGCTCCAACTTTACCTTCAACAAGGTCAAGGGACTGAGCACCTGCACGGCCATCAACAATGTTCACATGTACTCCCGCCATAATGTCATGGAGGAGTGCCGCATCCTGTGCTCTCACCTTTCCTTTTCCCGCCTGTACCAAAAGCCTGTCTGCCAGGACACCATTGACAGTATTGAGTACTCCCTTTTCCCTAACCGCCAGCCCCTGCGTGAAAAAGCCCGTGCCGAGTTCATGGAGGAGTGTGAGCGCAACGATCAGATTCTCAACAGCACTGTCGAGCAGAGTCATCTGGATACCTCAGAGTTCCCGGAGCTCTCCCAGGGCCTGATTATTACCAGCTCCACTGACAAGAGCTATACCCCTGAGCGCGATGACCCGCCTCAGGTAACCATCTATGGCATAGCGGCCGGCCACGTGGTCGAGTACCTGTGCTCCATATACCCTGAGCTTGAAATCAATGTGGTCATACTCAACCCTGAGGTTACTGCCATCATGCTCAGCCAGGAGCCGGAAATGGGCCGTCGTCTTGCTCGAAAGAACGTCCACCTTTTCCTTGGCAATGATGACACAGAGATTCTTAAAAACCGTGTGGTTCTCATGCCGGAAATCACTCTGTGCCCTACCAGCAACTCCCATCTAAAGCAGCGCCTGATCTTCACCATGGAGCGCAATTACCACAGCCTCCATCAGAGCAAGAAGCGCCGCAGTTTCAGTGCGCTTCTGGCCCAGTACAATTACATCTACAGCCCTATGGCTCAGCAGCTGACCTACGATACTTTTGGTACAGCTGATGACATTGCCCTGGTACTCCCTGGCACTACCCTTTCAGACAGCATGGAGCGCATCAAAGAGCTCATGGAATCAGGCATACGTGTCATGACCTGCCTGATGGCACTGCCATTTTTTGAAAAGAACAAAATTGTGCCTGACATTGTCATGGCTGACGACGCCAGCATGTTCCGTATGCTGGGCAAGCTCGGTGGCCGCGACAGTATCTTCATGAAAAAGCCGGACTTCTACCGTGACAGTACCCTGGTATTCACCTCCAAGACCCATCTAATCATCCCTGCGAGCTTCTCAGGCGATAAGTACCTTGCCTACACCCGTGATCTCCAGCGTATCGGTGTCCCGGTGACTGAAGGTGCTATTACCGATCTGAATTTTACCAGTTCCATCAGTACTGCCATGATTTCCCTGGCTCTGAAGATGGAAGTGCAGCGTGTCTACCTCTTTGGCCTTGATACTGTTACCCGCTCCGAGGGCTATTACTCCACAGTCACTCTTGATGATGAGGAAGTGCTTATGGGCGTAACCAGCGCACTTACCGATACTGTAGAGTGTAATGATGGCCGTGTCCGTACAGCTTTGCATGCCTTTACCGGCTACAAACTGATTATTGAGGAAATCATAGCCAAAAACCCTCATGTCGAATTTGTTAACTGCTCACGCTTCGGAGCCATCATCAAAGGCTGTGTCCTTGATAACATCCTTGGTATCAGCAAAGACTGGTCTGAGTACAACACAGTCATGTAAAAGTGATCTCCAGATAAGCAAAAAGGCTACAGAACAGCGGTTCTGTAGCCTTTTTCATTTTGCACGCCCGGCACATCATGCCAGTGCCCTGACCAGTCGGCATGACCTTAACAGGCGGCATGCCCGCTGGCGGCATCCGGGCTGCCGCCGCCGATGGCTGCCTCCTGGTCAGGGCCATGGCGCCAGGGCGTCATGCCCGCAGCGGCAGCATGGATGCGCGGGTATGGGGCATGGGGCATGGTGCGTGGGGCATGAGGTATGGAGTAAACCATCAGTTCCTGGCGGCGGCCATGCTCTTTTCGTACTCGAGGAATGACTGGACACCCAGGATCTTCTTTGCGTTCTCCTCACGCTCCTCACTTGGAGTCTGTGTGTCCTTGAGCTTGTATGGAATACCCATTTCATCCCATTTGAAAGCACCGAAGGCATGGTAAGGCAGCACCTCAATGCGCTTTACATTGCTCAGGGTAGCAATGAAATCATGCAGCTGATGCAGCCACTGATCATTGTCGGTGTATTCAGGCACCAGAACGTGACGCACCCACATGTCCTTGCCAGTTTCGCTTAAGTAGCGGGCACAGTCCAGAATGTTGGTGTTCTCGAAATGAGTAAGCTCCCTGTGCTTTTCATTGTCGATGTGCTTGAGGTCGAGCATTACCAGATCGGTGTACTTCATCAGTTCATTGAACTGAGAAATAAAAGGCTCTTCACGGGTAAAAGGAGCACCGCCGGTATCAATGGTAGTGTGCACGCCCTCCTGCTTGAGAGCCTTGAAGAACTCAATCATAAACTCCATCTGCAGCAGCGGCTCACCGCCAGAGCAGGTCACACCGCCATCCTTGCCCCAGTATGGACGATAGCGCAGTGCCTGTTTGATGATCTGCTCCACTGTTTTTTCCTGACCGGCGTCTATCTTCCAGGTATCGGGATTATGGCAGTAAAGGCAGCGCATTTTGCATCCCTGGAGGAATACCACGAAGCGGATACCTGGGCCATCAACAGAGCCAAAACTCTCAAAAGAATGAACGCGGGCTGTGGTCATGAAAAAAACCCTTTTTTACAGATCATTAATTACACCGGCCTTGGAGGTCAATACACAAAAGCGGTGCTGATATCAGGACAAATCTTCCTGCCTCAAACTGCACGCAGGGGCAGCTACAGGCAAGTCAGGCCGTGGCGCTGCTCCTGCAGGCAGTTTCAGGCAGAAAGACTTCAGATTGCTCAAATGACAAAGGGCGGCCTCAGGCCGCCCCCTTTTTGTTCTGCCTCTTAAATCAGGGGCATCACCTTAACTTACATGCTCTTGTGGCAGGTACGTGCAATTACGTCCAGCTGCTGCTCGCGGGTCAGGTCGATGAACTTGACGGCGTAGCCGGAAACGCGGATGGTGAAATTGGCGTACTCTGGCTTCTCAGGGTGCTCCATGGCGTCAATTAACTTCTCGGTACCGAAGACATTGACGTTGAGGTGGTGAGCGCCCTGCTCAAAGTAACCGTCCATTACCTGTACCAGCTTGGTGGTACGCTCGCCCAGGTCGTGACCCAGAGCATTTGGAGAAATGGTCTGAGTATTGGAAATACCGTCCAGAGCATACTCATATGGAAGCTTGGCTACGGAGTTTAAGGAGGCCAGTAAGCCGGACTGCTCAGCACCGTAAGAAGGGTTGGCGCCTGGGCTTAATGGTTCGCCAGCCTTGCGGCCATCAGGTAAGGAGCCGGTAGCCTTGCCATAGACCACATTGGAGGTAATGGTCAGAATGGAAGTGGTAGGCTCGGAGTGGCGGTAGGTGTGGTACTTCTTGATCTTGTTTAAGAAGGTCTTGAGTAACCATACAGCCAGCTCGTCAGCACGGTCGTCGTCGTTACCGTAACGTGGGAAATCACCCTCGGTCTCGTAGTCAATTACGATACCCTGCTCGTTACGGACAGTCTTTACCTTTGCGTACTTGATGGCGCACAGGGAGTCAACCACGTGGGAGAAACCTGCAATACCGGTAGCAAAGGTACGACGTACATCGGTATCGATGAGGGCCATCTCGGCAGCCTCATAGAAGTACTTGTCGTGCATGAAGTGGATCAGGTTAAGCACGTTTACATATAAGCCTGCCAGCCAGTCCATCATGGCGTCGTAACGCTGCATGACTTCGTCAAAGTCGAGGTACTCGGAGGTAATAGGACGGAACTCAGGACCTACCTGTACGAGGCTCTTCTCGTCAACACCACCGTTGATTGCGTAGAGCATGCACTTGGCCAGGTTGGCACGGGCACCGAAGAACTGCATTTCCTTACCGGTCTCGGTTGCAGATACACAGCAGCAGATGGAGTAGTCATCACCCCAGATTGGGCGCATTACGTCGTCGTTCTCATACTGAACAGAAGAGGTCAGGATGGAGATCTTGGCGGAGTAATCGCGGAAGCCCTGTGGCAGGTTCTTTGAGTACAGAACGGTCAGGTTAGGCTCTGGAGCCGGGCCCATGTTCTCAAGGGTGTGGAGGAAACGGAAATCGTTTTTGGTAACCATTGAGCGGCCATCCATGCCGATACCGGCCATCTCAAGGGTAGCCCATACAGGATCGCCAGAGAACAGCTGGTTGTAGGATGGAATACGGGCAAACTTGACCATACGGAACTTCATGACGATGTGGTCAACCAGCTCCTGAGCCTCGCTCTCGGTTAAGGTGCCTTCAGCGATATCACGCTCAATGTAGATGTCCAGGAAGGTGGAGATACGGCCTACGGACATGGCAGCGCCATTCTGGGTCTTGATGGCAGCCAGGTAGCCGAAGTATAACCACTGGAAAGCCTCACGGGCATTCTTTGCAGGACCGGAAATGTCATAACCGTAGGCGGCAGCCATGGTCTTCATTTCAGCAAGGGCACGGATCTGCTCTGAGATTTCCTCACGCTGACGGATGATGTCATCGGTCATAATGCCGCAGCCGCAGATAGATAAATCCTGCTTCTTTTTGGCAATCAGGAAATCGATACCGTATAAGGCAACACGACGGTAGTCGCCTACGATACGGCCACGGCCGTAGGTATCAGGAAGACCGGTAATGATCTTGTTCTTGCGGGCCAGACGCATCTCAGGGGTGTAGGCATCAAATACGCCCTGGTTGTGAGTCTTGCGGTACTCGTTGAAGATCTGCTCATACTTTGGATTTGGAGTGTAGCCGTAAGTAGTGCAGGCTTCCTGAGCCATCTTGATGCCGCCGTATGGCATGAAAGCACGCTTTAATGGCTTGTCAGTCTGTAAACCTACAACCTTCTCCAGGTCCTTTGAACCCTCGGCAATGTAGGCTGCACCGTAGGCATTGATGCCGGAGACAATCTCAGTCTCCATGTCGAGAACACCACCCTTGGCACGCTCCTGCTTCTGCAGATCCTGAAGGATACCCCAGAGCTTGTCGGTGCTTTCGGTTGCTGGAGCAAGGAAGGACTCATCACCATTGTACTGAGTGAAGTTGCACTGGATAAAGTCACGTACGTCGATCTCATCAACCCAATGAGTGCCCTTAAAACCACGCCATTCTGCTCTCATAACCATCTCCTGTGAGCATAAACAGATATTTTACAAAACTGTCCCCTGCGGTGATGCCCGCGATATTTATGGGGAAAATTCTGTGAACTCAATCAAATCGAACAGCGCTATTATTCTCCCGCCCCTGGTCAAAAACAAGATTTGATATCCAAATAATCAAGTTTTAACAAAGCTGTAAAAATTCCCGCCACTTTTGCTGTCAAATCAGGTAAACATGCCATTTGCCAGCATTATTTCTCCACTTTCCCCTCCCGGCACAGCAGCAGTCATTCAGCTCCTTACTTACCGCTGATCACATGGGGGCAATTTGATCTGCTGTCATGACTGCATATGGCGTAAATTCGCCATTTGCTATGGTTTAAAAGCCAATTCCACGTACAACTTCAACACCTGTAAACCGACTAAGTTTTTCACTTTTTTCCGGCCTGAAAAAAAATTTTATTTTTGTAAGATCTTTAATAAATGTCGTTAATAAATAAAGACAGTTTTTTGTTCCGTTAATTGCCTGTGTTTATCATATTTGTCACTTACTTTGTCTTATTTCGACAACTTAGATGCCTGGACAAATACGAGGCCTGAAAAGATCAGAAAATGCAAAAAAATATGTGCAAAAGGCATAAAAAAGGGGTTTTGATAACCCCTTTAGTAAAGCTGTAAATATATAGAAGTTAGCTTTGGGCAACTTTACATATAATCCCCGTAAATATGTACTTTGCTGGCACAGCTGTACCGCATAATATTCTGGAACAGCGCCCCATAAAAGTGCGCAATTTTTGCAAAAAGAACGGCGAATTGCTGGCACCTGCTACCGGCCCAGTAATACCATAAGTTTTTCTAATACAAGATTTTAATAACCTGCTTAACTAAAGCTCAAAAGGCTCATTTTCGCCAGATTTCTTTGAGCTGCATCACACGAATAACGGCAAGACAGATCAAATCACAGCTGAAAATATTGATAAATCATCATCATTTCAGGCCTTGTTTTTTCCAGAAAATCATAAGCAATAATTGCAAATGACAGCTGGCACTCCATTTTCCCCTGTCCCGGACTTCCGCCACCACCACCACCACCACTGCCTCCGGCTGCCTCCGTCGTCGGCTGCCCGAGCTCATGGCTTATGGCTCATGGCATCCCGGCTGCGGCTGCGGCAATGGCGCTGCAGAGGACCTGCCCATTGAGCCATGGCGGCCCCTGACCAGCGCAATGGCGGGCCTGTGTCAGGACCAGCGATTTGGCTGTCATATGTCATGGCCAGCAAGTTGGCGGGCCTGTGCCAGGACCAGCGAGTTGGCTGTCATATGCCAGGACCAGCAAGTTGGCTGTCATATGCCAGGGCCAGAAATGAAAAAAGCCATTACTCAGGGATACTGAATAATGGCTTTATAGCGCAGGCACTGGGGCACAAGAATACTGTAATTCACCGGACACATTACTGCATAAAGGGGGCACAACAAGGGCGCAATTATCTGCAGTCACAGTCTGGGCACACGGATGCGGCACAGGTCTCAGGCGAACACGCGGGCCGGGATGATCATAAAGACCACCGGGCACACGCTGCCTTATATCCTGATGCTCACTGAGCATCTGGCAGCAGCCTGAATGCAGATAATAATTAAGAGCCGACATGTTATATCCGGTCCTGAAGTGGTGAACATTTGCCGGCATTATAAAGGTACTGCCGTGCTTATAATCAATAAAATTTATCTTTAAGGCACGACGCATTACCTGCAGCTGCTCCCGATATTTATGCCTTTCTTTCAATAAACTGTTCACTGCGTGCACCGGCACGCCCAATGCCACTGCACTCCCTGTTTAAATCATAAGCCCGTGCCCAGCAGGCCATAACAGCCATCCCCATAACCTGTCCCAGTCAGCCAGAGTACGGAAAATTTTCACGACCATATCTAAAGTGGTGCATACAGCGTACGCCGCACCCTCATTTTTCAGCTGCACCCGCCCCGTTACAGAGCACGCTTTTAGACAAACTCTCCCCCAGCCCTCAGAGTCTGGCACTGCGCAACCGCCCATATTTTATGAATCAGGCAGTCCGGGCAAGCCTTCACAGCGCTGTATATGTAGCCTGACATGGAGGCTGACATCAAAAACCATGTTGTCTGCCTGGCTGACATGATGCCCTTATGGTTTATGGGGTGCTGCCTGAACAGGGCGTCCGGCGCTCATGCTGCCAGTGGCAGGCCGGACTGGGTACATCTCCGGGTGCCGGGCTGGATGCAGAGCTGGGTGCCGGGCTGGATGCATAGCTGAGTGCCGGGTTCAGGGGCAGCCATGATGAGCTGCTAAAAGAAACAGGCCCGCATCCCTTGTGAGGATGAGAGCCTGTCTGTTTCTCTTCTCTTTTATCATGCAGCCGGGCCATGAAAGCCATGGTCTGGCTGTATGGTGCTGCTTCCGGGCTGAGACCATGATCAGTCCGGACTTTGTCCGGGATCTGTACGGGATCAGTCCGGAAGCGGCAAATTCTTTTGTGTGCTGGCCGGGGCTGCCTGTCAGCGCTTGCGTGATGGGCGCTCGACAATAGTGCCCTTTACGTAGGCCTGCAGCAGCTGCTCAAGCTCATGAATACTGCGCTTGATGCGGGCACCATTATCAGTGTCCTCTACCTTAAGACGCTTTGGATATCTCTCCACCTCGGAAGATACGGAGATCATGTCAATGTTCTCACGGGCAGCCTTTTCGCAGCTTTCAAATGGGCGGTGGGCCTTGAGAACCAGGTTACGTGAGTTGGAAATCAGGGTATAACCGGCGATACCTGTTGTCTTGTGGTAGGCAGAGCACAGACCACCGTCGATAACGATCAGGCGGCCGTTGCCACGCATTGGCTGCTCACCGTCCTTAACACGGATTGGAGTGTGGCCATTGATGATGTGACCCAGCTCAGGGTCAAGACCGAACTCCTCAAGAATCATGCGGCAGGTAGCTTCGCTGTGATAGTGCTTGTAGTAAGGATCACTAGGCTCCTTGTGAGTGCTCTTGTCATCAACAAAGTAGCGCTCAAAAGGCTTCATGATACGGCCGGACAGAGGGCTGTTGAAGCCGCACCACAGGTAGTACATGAAGTCGAGGCTCTTCTGATCTCTGATGGTGTAAGCCTGACGGGCCAGACGGTCACAGTAATCAAGGAAAGCCTTGCCCTGCATGATCTTGCCGGCAATATTCACCTGACGGAAGCGGCCGTCCTCAGTAAGCGGGATGCAGCCGTGATAAAGCAGGTTGCCATTGAAGCACTTGTAGATAGAGCCGTGTGAGTACAGGAAGGCTACCTCATTTTGCAGTCTTTCAGACTTGAGGAAGGATTCCTTGAGAGACTCCATAAGATGAGCCTCTTCACGGCTGAGGGCGAACGGATCTTCCGGGTTGATGGTTGGCAGATCAACAGTGTTGAGCTCGTACTCATTGCCATTGATGGTTACTACACCACGCTTGAGGTCCATCTTGTCCATGAGCAGTCGGTCATCCATCATGAACTCGCTGTTGCGCTTGATGAGCTGGCCCTGCAGCTTCAGAGCAATAACGGTAATGGCCTTTACCATCTTGGCGCGGCTTTCGTCCTCGAAAGCCTGCATGAGATCTTCGTATTCCTGATCACTGTCAGCACCGTGACCATTTGGTGGAGCGAAGTTCTTGCCAAGGTGACAGGCAGCTCCCCTGGAGCGCTCCTTTACCGGATAAGTGTAGGTCTTGTTGGCAAACTCATTTAACTTGCGCAGAGAAATGGAGTAAGCACTCTCCAGCAGTGAGTAGTTAAAGTAGTTAACGTTATTGCGCAGCACAGTGGCAATACATACCTCGGAACCAAGGGCAGCACCCATCCACAGAATATCGTGGTTACCCCACTGGATATCGATGCTGTGATAGTTCATGAGCAGGCTCATGATGCGATCAGGGCTTGGACCACGGTCATAAACGTCACCTACCACGTGCAGATGATCTACGGCCAGACGCTTGGACAGAGCGCATAAGGAGGTCACAAAGTGATGGGCAGACCTGGTTCTTAAAATGGTATTTAAGATGGCCTCATGGTAGATAGCACGGGAGGCAGTCTCGTCATTTTGAGCGTGGAGCAGCTCATCGATGATGTAGCTGTAATTCTTGTCAATAGCCTTACGTACCTTGGAGCGTGTGTACTTGGCAGAAAGATACTTACACAGCTTGATCAGGCGCTCAAGAGTCTCTTTGTACCACTGGTCATTAAGCTCACCGGCCTCACGGCGCAGGCGCATAACTTCCTCAGGGTAATAAACCAGAGAGCACAGAGCAGACTTTTCCTGAGGGCTGATATCAAAGAGCTCCTCAACCTTTTCATGGATAACGCCGGAGCATCCATTGATGATGTGGCAGAAAGCCTCATACTCACCGTGCAGGTCAGATACAAAGTGTTCAGTACCCTTTGGCAGGTTAAGGATAGCCTGCAGATTGATGATTTCAGAGAAAGCATCTACACGGTTAGGGTACTGCTCGGAGAGCAGCTCCAGATAGTGCAGATCAACCGGAAGACTGCCACGATTGGCGTCGTTAACAAATTCCTGTGCCTCGCCTATAACGTCAAGACCTGAGTCAAAAGTATTCAATCTATGCTGCTCCTGATAATGTTGCCTGTTTTCCGTACCTCTTCGGCGCCCTGACCGGCACCGTCTTGAAACTGAGCTGCTGACACCATAAATCTGACTGTCAGGCCGCCTGGCCACAGTCAATGGCTCAAAGCATGTCCATATTCAGAATCTGATAATAAGCTGCTGGCAGACCATCGGGACCTGGACTGCATATCCTTACCGGCTGAATGCCCTGCGCTGCATGGCAGCCATGGCGGCCAGCACGACTGCCTTATGACAGGTCTTTTGTCCTGGCAATCTGCGCCCTGTCAGGGCCATGTTCTGCTTGCTGTGTTAAGGCTTTTGAAGTACGGGAGGTAATTGACCCGTTGATTAATTTGCACAGCTCCTTTTTATGTCCAGACTGTGCACTCACCACACTTTGTGCCCTTGGCACAAGGAATTGAAAAACTTCCGGATGCTCCGGAAATTGTGATAACTAAGGAAGGAAGTGTTAATGCCTGTAAGACCGCTGCCATGTGACCTGCTGCAGGGCCCTGCTGCCTGAGCAGCTGCTACAGAAGCCTGTTTCCTGTAAGGCGAATTGAGTTTAGCAAAGTGCATTTTCTCTATCCAAGACGGCGCTTAAAAAGTGAGATCCATGCCATATCTTTGCATGCATGCATCATTCTTCCCCTGTTGCCAGGCTGAAACTCGGATCCAGGCACCGGCCCCTGTGTCTGCGATAACCACGCGCTTTGCAGACTGTGCCCCTGCGCAAAAGCCCAATGTTTTTTATTAAAATGATTTTAATAATTCATTAAATTAATTATCATCACGCCCTGACTTGCTCCAGTACGCCCCTCAACACCCGCCCATGCCTCCACAATAATGCTTATGCATACCGGCATTTCCTGACAGCCTGCACAGCAGGACGTCCATGGAAACATCCACGGCGCCCCCCCATGGTGCGGCCAATGCGCCTCCCTGTGGAAACAGCGACAGCCCTGTCACGTGGTGCGGCCAATGCGCCTCCCATGGAAACATCCACGGGCCTCCCCATGGTGCGGCCAATGCGCCTCTCCTGGAAACATCCACGGGCCTCCCCATGGTGCGGCCAATGCGCCTCCCTGTGGAAACAGCGACAGCCCTGTCCCATGGTAACGGCCCTGTTACGTCCCATGGAAACGGCACCGGTGCCGTCCCTTGCTGGATACAAGTTTGGTCCCTGCTCTATTCTCCCTTCCTTGCCTTAACACAAAGGCCGTACATGGACGCGTCAAGGCCTGAGCATGCCGGGCAAGGAAATGCCAGGGCTGTATACGGCGCGGCCTGGCATCGTCCACGCAGTTGCCTGGGCCTGGGACAGGTCAATTCCCCTGCCAGAGCAGCTTATGCATTGTCATGGCAAAGGCCGGTCAAGAGCGTGATGTAACCCGGTACCAGTATATCTATGGGAGCCTGTTTTGCTGTATCTGGAAAATCACTTTTGTGCAGTCAGAGCAGCACTGATAATGCGGCTCAGAAATCGCTTTTTCTCTGAACAGACAGGCACTTTGCAGCATGGCTTAACCGGACATTTTTAATAACAAATAAATATCTAGTAAAAACGGTGTCGCTATTACATTGGGCTTAACCGCCTTACCTGCATTGCATCTGAATTATTACTCTCATAATCAGAGAAAATTTTTCTGTTCATTCCGATAACCTTTTAAAGAATGAGCAACACCTCAAGATTTTCTGCCTGTTAAGTCCAGACAGGCATTTGCAGATGAACCTGTCATTTGACTCTGCCGGCTCATAAAGCCCGGATCTGAAATTCATAAAGGTCTGAGCATTACGGGCTTTGGAGGCCTGATTTTTTGCCTTATTCCAGTAAGTGGCGTGCTGACTGCTGTAATACAGAATTTGATGAGGTTAAGAGAGAAGAATGGGTATTTTCATTACTAATATCGCAGCCATGCAGGCCAGGCGATATCTGAATAATGCTACCCTGATGGCCGATAATGCCATGAAGCGCCTTGCTTCTGGTTTTCGTATTAACTCGGCAAAGGATGATCCGGCAGGACTTCAGATAGCCAGCAGAATGACCTCGCAGATTAATGGCTATAACCAGGCTACCCGCAATGCAGCTGATGGCCAGGCCCTGGCGCAGACCTATGAGGGAGCTCTGGACGAAACAGTAAACATGCTCCAGAAAATCAGAACTCTGGCTGTGCAGGCATCAAACGGCACCTATACCGATGAAGACCGTAAAGCCATGCAGGCCGAGGCTGATGCCCTTGCTGATGAAATTACCCGCATTGCCGAGCAGACAAAGTACGGTGGCAAGACCATTTTGCTTGGCCAGCAAAGCACCATGTTCGATAACGGTGAGTTTACCCTGCAGGTCGGCGCCTACAGTGGTGATACCATCACCCACGACATGTCACAGAGTTTCAGGCTTCAGGACATCTACGACTCACTGGCAGCAAATAACAACTCTGTAGCCAACGGCAAATTCACCCTCTCTACACGCGAGGGAGCACAGAACGTACTGGCAGATATTGACGGCATGATTGCCACAGTTGACGGCGCCCGTGGTTCCATTGGCGCTCTTCAGGTGCGTCTGGATTCTGTAATACGACTCAATGGCACCATGACAGCCAATCTTGCTGATGCCCGCAGCCGCATACGCGATACCGATTATGCAGAGGAGTCGGCCAATCTGATGAGAGCATCAATTCTCCAGCAGGCCTCCATGTCCATGCTGATGCAGGCAAACAGCCGCAACAATATCATCCTGCAGCTGATCAATAGCGGCATGATGTAATACCGAACAACTATCCCAGTAGGCCGAATCCACGATTCGGCCTCCTCCTTTTCAGTACCAGAATTAATAAAGCCCTGCCGCCCTGACCGCCAAGGTCAGGACTGCAGGGCATTTTTGTCCAGGTCAAACCGGACATAAGGACCGGCCGCAGGCTCAGGGCTGCACCGCTGCATGCGGCATGCAGGTGGGCTGCCGTACAGCTGGCACCAGGCGCAGGTCAGCTGGCACTGTTGCCGGTGCCGTGCATGGAGCTATACGGCCAGACGGTAGCCTACGCCCGTTTCGGTAAGGATGTAGACCGGATTTTTAGGATCATCTTCGAGCTTGGCCCTCAGGTTACAGATGACAATGCGCAGATTCTTATTCTGATCAAGATTATGCGGCCCCCATACCTGCTGAGTGATAAAGCGCTGAGTGAGAACCTTTCCATGATCTGAAAGCAGCACACGAAGAAGACGCTTTTCCAGCTTGGTCAGATGCACCTCGTGGCCATTTTTGGTGGTGATATTGCGCATCAGGTCGACCCTGACATTACCCATGGTAAAGACAGTATCGGAGCTTTGAATATCACTTGGAATGGTACGACGGCGCAGGTGGGCTCTGATTCGGGCACTGATTTCATCAGCACCAAAAGGTTTTATAACGTAATCATCAGCACCGCTGTCCAGAGCTTCTACCATGGTCTTTTCATCATCAACTGCGGAAATAACCATGATAGGAACCAGAGAATAGCCACGAATCTTTTTGATGAGCTGAACGCCGCAGCCGCCTGGCAATTCGTTATTGATCAGGATCAAATCAGGCTTGCGGGTAGCCGCATGAATGGCTCCCTGGCGCATGTCATGAGCCACGTAGGTTTTGTAATGCTCATTACCCAGTGACTTCTTGATATAGCGGCAGCTCTGATCATCACCATCAATAATCAATATGGTCGACTTGTGAATACGGGGAGCCGACTGGCCCGCAGATACAGATATTCCTGTGAAGCATGGGGCCACACCTGCAAGGACGTCACAGCTGTCGCCGTCCTCAAGCTCTGCACAATCATCCTGGGAGCAGTCATCATCCCCGTCTGTATACATGCGAGCTTCCCTTACATCACCAAAAGCAATCTCATCGGCACTGCAGGCCTCAAGAGCCTCACTGCAGCAAGGTCTGACACTCTTCTCACTGTCTGCATTCATATCAATATCAGAATCATCATCTTTACAACAGCAGGCACCTGTACTTACATCTGAAGAGGATGACTTTGATTTTCTGGAACGACAGTGCTCTGACCGGCAGTCTCCCTCTGAGCTGTCACTGACCTGGTCATGGTTCTTTTTGCCTGAACTGAAAGCGTGAAGCTGATGGAGGTTAGGCAACTCACCCTCTCCAGAGCTGCTGTCGTCACCGTAGCCATCATCATCAAGAGGACAGCCGTTATCTGGACAGTCACCATCACGCACGCTGCACTCATCTTTAGAGCGCCTGCGCAGGTCATCAGGACTGTCATGGAAAATGATCTGCTCACATTCATGCACGTTTGAGGCAAAATGCTCTGCTGTGGCATTCTGATAGAACACAGGAGCGTTGTGGTTGCCTACATATCCGGCAGCACCACGACAATACTCACGGTCAAAGCGCTCTTTGCTCTGAGCACTGGTGCTTTTGCGCAAGCTGAGACCGGCAAGGCTGATACCGCAGGCACGGCGGCCCTGGGAATCATTGTCATGGAAATCAGAGACTGCAGAGCTGCAGGAAGCAGCTGATCTGTTAACAGATAAAGGCTCTACAGTCTTTCCTTTATGGTTTTTTACTTCAACGGCAGGTATTGAGTCAGACATATAAGCGCATAGACGGTGGCAGTTTATATGACACCGCATAACCTCATGTAAGTTGCATCAGAGTAACATGCCAGGTATTACCGGAGCCTGAGCACGGGTAACAGCGTAGTCCTGAACAGCAGCATGACTCTGTGATTAACACAATTGCCCAGGGGGCTTATACAGGCTGCCTGACAGCAACAGCCTTAACGACTGCACAGGCGGCTTCAGACAGCATGTCCGCAAACGCAGGGTTCTGAGATACTGACAGTCCCCGATCGTATGGGCAGACCATGTCCCGGGCTAAGTCAGCTCACATTCTGACGGCCAGGGACAGTATGGTGTATCCTGTACAACTGCAGGACATGACCATGAGCCCTGCATACACGCTGCACTGTCCCCCGTTTTATGCTACTGCCCTTATGCAGGGACAATAACAAAGCCTCCTGAGTCCTTATCAAGGACCGGGCTGCGGGTGGGTAACGGCAGAAGAACAGCTGCAGTGCGGAAAACAGACAATCCTGCTGTTGATTTAATCAACAGCTCCTGCGTGCAAAAAGGGCACGTCAGGTGATGCAATTATAACCCGTCAAAGGCAGATACCTGGCAATTGTGCAATAAGACAATGTGATTATGGTCAAGGCGACTTGAGCTCTTTGTAACGTTGTTCACATTAATTACGCACATAGACGCTGCCCTGCGCCCCGACAAATCGGCCCTATTGCTCTCCCAGGCCCGCGCCTTACGCTGCCTCTGCAGCCACTGTGCAGCACTCGACCCATGCAGCTCCCTGGCCCATGCAGATCGCTTGCCCATGCCTGACAAGCCCTGCTCACTTACATGCAACTGACCTGCCTCCAATGACCAGGGTCATCCCCTGAAATGGCATTAGACAGGGGCAGACCCGTTTGCACCGCCTGTTTATGACCATGACCATCATCCTGACTGATGGTAATGGAGATTCATGGCCTCATTAACATGAAAGCCATGGGCAGTGATGCTCATGGCTTTCATGTGAGGAAAATAAATATCTCCTGGCAGTCGGACCTTCGACCCTGCCGGGCAAGGCCTGCGCGCAGCGGCAGCCTCAGTGTGCAGCATCATTGCTACGCACAGGTACGCAGCATCTGCTCATGGCATGGACGTGCTCATGCAGCTGTCACCTGTTGTGCGCGTGCAGCATGCACTGCGCCTGCAGGTCTGTTGTGCGTGTGCAGCATGCACTGCGCCTGCAGGTCTGGTGAGCACGTGGGCTGCCCTGTCCCTCAGGGGGACGGTGATTAACGAAGGGACTGATAATCAAGGAATGAGATGAAATTGTCGAGCAGACTCTCTGTTTCTTCATTGCGTCCTGAAATGCCCAGCAGCACCAGCTTGCCGGTCTCACCATAGACCAGAGCCTCGATATTGTTATCGCAGTTAAAAGCCCAGGCATTTTTGAGCAGATTGGACTTTACCGGCATGGTGCAGCTCATCTGCTCGGCTGCCACACGGGAGAAGGCAGCCGGAGTAACGGTTTCACCGCTCTTGTCGGAAATATAGGTCACACTGATGGCCAGATCGCCTGACTCATGAACGTAAGACAGAGAGTTCTCCACACTTGGATTTGGCTGAACAGTCCAGAAAGCCGGGCATGGAATATTGTGCTCACGTGCCTCAGCTGCAGTCAGTGGATGGGCCGGCGCTCCGCTTGAAGCGGCTACAGCGGCATCAGGAATGGAAACATTGGGGTCGCTGGCCTTGCCGGCAGCCCAGCAGGTGCTGGAGACAATCAGAGCTGAAGTAACAAGTAATGGAAATTTCATCAGTTTTGCTCAGGACACAAAGTACCTGCCCCCAAAAGAAAATAATTACCTGGGATTTTGCTCCCTGGGTCGTTCTTACAATTACGGCCCTGTATTTATACCACACTTTATCCATGGCTTGCCCTGGCCATACCCGCAGGCCATAAAAACGCTGTCATCAGCCCGCCGCACCAGCCGGCCCCTGCCTGCGCACAATGCCCCTGAGCGGCCTGCCCTGTGCAGCAGGCCCTGCACAACATGGCCATGATGCATGCCCCGTGGTCATAGCTGCCAGGCAGGTGCAGCATGCCATGGGCGGCCCCATGGGGCGCCCATGCAGCCGGGCACGGCAGTGCAGGGGCTGCGGTTCTGGTGCAGGCTGAGCTGATGGGGATAAAAAAAGCCCCGGGCAAATGACCGAGTGTGAACTGCAGTCTTTTCCGGGGCTCTTTTCAGGCAGCTGATCAGCTTATATTACTTGCTGACAGCGGCCTTTAAACCGTCAACTACTTCCTGAGCGATGGTCTCTACTGGACGGTTGCCGTCAACAGCCATGAATAAAGTCTGGCCCTTGTCAGCAAGATCCTTGTAGAAAGCTACCAGAGGCTCGGTCTGAGTGTGGTAAACCTCAAGACGGGAACGTACGGTGGCTTCTTCGTCATCAGCACGGATTACCAGATCCTCACCGGTTACGTCGTCCTTGCCCTCAACCTTAGGAGGGTTGTAAACGATGTGGTAGGTACGGCCGGAAGCAAGGTGAACACGACGGCCGGACATACGCTTTACAATCTTCTCGTCCGGTACCTGCAGCTCAACTACACCGTCAATGGTGATGCCGGCATCAACCAGGGCCTGAGCCTGTGGAATGGTACGTGGGAAGCCGTCAAAGAGGAAACCGTTCTTGCAGTCGTCAGCAGCAATGCGCTCTTTTACCAGACCGATAATGATGTCATCAGAAACCAGCTGACCGGCATCCATTACTTCCTTGGCCTTTAAGCCTAAAGGAGTACCTTCCTTGATGGCAGCACGCAGCATGTCACCAGTGGAAATCTGAGGAATGGAAAAAGCCTTGGTTAAGGTCTGAGCCTGAGTGCCCTTGCCGGCACCAGGTGGTCCTAACAGAATAATGCGCATTTTTGCTCCTGAAATTATGACGTTTCGATAAAGTACATTTTTATTATAACCAATTTGGAGCAAAATCAGCCGTTATTGGCCTTGTATATCTGATTTTTTACCCTTTTTGGATCATAAAGCCCCTGCCAGGATTGCTCCTGCAGGGGCTTTTTACGAATGTATTACTGGTCGCATATGCTGGCCGCTCATGCCTGAGGCAGCTGCGCGTGCTTGAGCTGCATGCAGCTGCCAGGCCGGGCCAGTCTGTCGGCTGTGACCAGCCGGCTGTGAGCGGCCGGTCTGTATCAGGCCCGTACCGGGACTGTTATCAGCCCCGTATCGGAACTTTTATCAGGCCAGTATGGGGACTGTTATCAGCCCCGTATCGGAACTTTTATCAGGCCAGTATGGGGACTGTTATCAGGCCTCGATGGAGCTGTCACCGTTGCTTTCGGCCTTAACCTCAGCCTGGGCGCTGCCCTTTACCAGCATACGGTTCATGAGCTCAACGAACTCACGCGGATTCTTGATGGAACCCTGGTCAGCAAGGCTGGCCTGCATGAAGATCAGTCTTGCCCAGTCCTTGAAGACGGTCTCGTTAGGCTCGGCATAAGCCTGCTTTACCAGAGCGTGCTCAGGGTTAATTTCGAGGATAAATGTCTCCTCAGGCAGCTCGGAGCCCTGCATCTTTGCCAGGAAGCGCATCTGCTGGCTGAAACCGGCGCTGGTGGCAGACTGTACCAGACAGGCTGGAGACTCGGTCAGACCATCAGCTACCCTGACATCCTCAACTGAAGCACCAAGGGCCTCCTTGAAGCGGGTTATCAGATCCTGATTGTCCTTCTGAACCTGCTCACGCTTCTCCTTGTCCTGCTCGTCCTCGAGCTCGCCCAGATCAAGGTCGGCGGAGTTGGCAGAGATAAACTTCTTGCCCTCGTACTCATTGAGGAAAGAGGTAATCCATGGATCGATAGGCTGCTTCCACAGGAGCAGAACTTCGATACCCTTGGCCTTCAGACGCTCGATGTATGGGGAGTTGACGGCCTTTTCATAGTCGTCAGCGCAGATGTAGTAAATGTTCTTCTGCTTGTCCTTCATACGGGAGATGTAGTCGTCCAGGGAGACATTGCAGGCTGGACGGGAATCTTCGGTAGAGGCAAAGCGGATAAGCTTGAGAATCTTGTTGCCATTCTCGCGGTCGTCAGAAATACCTTCCTTGAGAACATCGTTGAATGAGGCAACGAATCTGGCGTACTGATCCTTGTCAGCGCTGAGCTTCTCAATCATGTTAAGAGCACGCTTGGTAATGGCGCTCTTTAACCTGCGGCTGACACGGCTCTCCTGAAGGAGTTCACGGGATACGTTTAATGGCAGAGCATTGGTGTCTACCAGACCGCGTACGAAACGCAGGTAGGATGGCAGGAACTGCTCGCCCTCATCCATGATGAATACACGCTGTACATACAGCTTGATGCCATGGTGGTTGTCACGCATCATCATATTCATTGGAGCCATGGATGGCAGGTACAGTAAGGAGGTGTACTCAAGCTCACCCTCAACCTTGTTGTGAGACCAGCTCAGAGGGTCGGAGTAATCGTTGAAAGCGTGCTTGTAGAAGCTCTTGTAGTCATCATCGCTAACTTCCTTAGGATTGCGGGTCCATAAGGCCTGGGCATTGTTGACCTGAACAAACTTCTGAACTTCCTTTGGCTCCGGCTCCTTGTCCTCACCCTCGGCTGGCTGAGCGTTCTCATCCTTTTCATAGGTGGTATCAAAGAGCTCAACAGGAGTGCTGATGTGGTCAGAGTACTTGGTGATGGCAGCTCTTAAGGTCCAGTTCTCCAGGAACTCGGTGTTGCCTTCCTTGATGTGCAGAATGATCTTGGTGCCGCGCTCTGGAACAGAGATGTTCTCAGACTCGAAAGTACCGTTACCGGTAGAGGTCCAGCGTACGCCCTCTTCAGCAGTGGCCTTGGCAGAGCGGGAGATTACGGTAACCTGGTCGGCTACGATAAAGGCAGAGTAGAAGCCTACACCGAACTGACCGATAAGCTGGGAATCCCTGGCCTGATCACCTGAGAGATTCTTTACAAACTCTTCAGTGCCGGACTTGGCAATGGTGCCCAGGTTGGCATTGGCCTCCTCAAGGGTCATACCAAGACCGTTATCCTGGATGGTAAGAGTGCTAGTTTCCTTGTCGGCACGAACGCGAATCTTGAACTCAGGATCATCCTTGATAAGCTCCGGGTTGGTCAGGGACATGAAGTGGAGCTTGTCGATAGCGTCAGAGGCGTTGGAAATCAGCTCACGTAAGAAAACTTCCTTATTTGAGTACAGGGAGTGAGCAAGTAAATTTAAAAGCTTGGTAACTTCGGTCTGAAAGCCGTGTACAGTAGCTGACATTTTTAATCTCCACCGGCACCGTCAGTAAAAGCGCTGACCAGAGGTCGCGCTCCTGCTCCTGATCTGGCCGGTTGCTCTGTTCTGGCAGGCCACACAATGCGGCAGCCTTATTGTCCAGAACTAAACTACAAACCATGCAGGCAAATGGCCGGGGCTGGCTAATCGTCCTGAGCATCAGATATGGTGCTCACGCGATTAGCTAGCAGCAGCCCATCCCCCTGCAACTGTTCTACTAACTGGGGACGGGCACACATCATTTCAAGACTGACCTTAATTTTTTTCACCCTCCTCTCACCGCCATCACCACAACCGGCAAGTCCAGCCGCTCATCCCTGCCCTGCGCGCCGTTCCCTCCGGGCAAGGCCATGCCAGTCATCCAGGTCAGGCAGCCAGACCAGGCAACCAGGCCAGGCAGCATGGAAAGTCAGGCACCAACCATTAATCCCGGCCCTGCTCCCGCCCAAACGACAGTGGCCCGCTTGAGCTTGCTTTGAGCTGAGAGCGGGCCACTTGAAATGACTTGAGCAAAATGACAGATACCACGACCAGACTTAGGCGGTCTCAGCCCTGTCAGGACATGAGATGAAAACCTGGGACGTTCGTGCCCGGACTTATCAGGAAAATGGGCGGCGGTTCATCAGTGAGCTTGCCAGGGTCTTCTGGTCAACGGTATCAAGATCACCGCCCAGAGGAACGCCTGAGGCAATTTTGGAGATATTGCTGATGTTGTGACGCTGAGCCAGAGAGGCAATAAATGACGCTGTGGCATCGCCCTCAATGGTGGGGTTGGTAGCAAGAATAATCTCATCAAACTGACCTGTAGCCAGCAGCGTATCCAGAAGTGGCAGTCCCAGCTCACGGGCACCTATGCCGTCAATTGGGGAGAGATGGCCGTGAAGCACAAAATACAGACCAAAGAAGTTGTTGCTGTTTTCAATGGCCTCAACATCAGAGGGGCTTTCGACTATGCACAGTGCCCTTGCGTTATGCCTCTCCTGATTTGAGCAGATACGGCACAGCTCATTATCAGAGTAGTTGCGACAGCAATTGCACAGTCTGATGCTGTTCATGGCCTCTATCAGCACCTTGCCCAGCTCTATGGCGTCATTACGCCTGCGATCAAGCAGATAGTAGGCAATACGTGCAGCTGAGCGGCCGCCCACGCCAGGCTGAACCTGCAGAGCTTTAATGAGCTTGTCCAGATGGGTAGATGATGACATCAGTTTTTCCTGAGTTAAGCTGCCCCTGTCCACTCGGCCCAGCAGCCCCATACTGCCTCACAGTTCGCCCGGCCTGGCCTCATGGAATGGACTAACGTCCAGGCCTCATGGAACGGCCTCACGTCCTGGTCTCATGGAGCGGCCTCATGGAGCGGCCTCACGTCCAGGTCTCATGGAGCGGCCTCATGGAATGGACTCACGGTCATGGCCCATGGCATGGACTCATATCAGGTCAGGATGGACCAGGGAGCTGGGTGGTATGGGATGGGCAAAGCCAGGGGCTTGCTGAGTGGATAAGTTTAGAGTTTGAGGGCTGTAAAAACACCAAAACCCAGTTTCCGCAGCCTTATGCTGAAGAAAACCGGGTTTTTCACTTCAGGCCATGGGCCCTGCATGTCAAAGCATTAGAAAGGAAGCTTCATGCCTGGTGGTAATGGGATACCGGCAGTTACCTGCTCCATCTTGGCCTTGCTTTGCTCTTCAACACGTCTGTTGGCATCATTGCAGGCAGCTGCAATTAAATCCTCGAGCATGTCCTTGTCATCAGACAGGAGGCTGTCATCGATGGAAACACGACGTACCTCATGACGACCATTGACAGTGACCTTTACCAGACCGGCACCGGCTTCACCAGTGCACTCCAGATTGGCGACTTCTTCTTGAGCTTTAGCCAGACGCTCCTGAAGCATTTGAGCCTGCTTCATCATGTTGCCCATGTTAAACATGTTTTTTACTCCAGATGGAAATTTTTACTATTTTGACCAGGCTGGGCCTAAAACTCAAGATCCAGGCGATAAAGAGAAAAAATTTTTTCGCCCCTGACCGGCCGCGCAATGCCCGGCACGCCCGGCGCTGCAGACCGGCCAAATGCCATTAAGGCATAACTGCGTCAGGGGGCGCGCCCGTCCGGCCAGCCGGTACTCTGTCTGATGGATGGCTGCCGGGGCTGCCGGATATGCCATCTGGCAGTGCTGGCCGGGATGTCTGGCTTTGGCTCATAAGCAAAAGGCGATCGCTTTGCCCAGGGGCAGAAACGATCGCCTTTTATTTACGGCAGGAGCCGCTGTGTACGGGCAGCTTATGGAGCAAGGGCCAGAGGCGGGGTACCGCCTCCCATCAGTTGTGACCCTGCTCCAGTGCCGCGTTCTCACCTGTTATGGTGGTCAGAGCTCTGAGATTTTTCAGAGTCTGTATTGTTCAGTCAGACCTGCTTAACAGGAATGCGCAGGCTGCTACCCTTACGCTCTGGACGGAATACCAGATAAAGGGCAACCAGTACCAGAACACCTGCTACTACAGTGCCTGGACCGAATGGAACCTGACCGGTTACGAAGCCGCCAATCTCGTAAATGATCATGGCAAGACAGTAAGAAAAGACCAGCATGTAGACTACAGCAAAGGTGAACAGACGTGGGCTGTTGAGCTGACGCTTCATGGCACCAAGAGCTGCGATACATGGAGTTGAGAACAGGTTGAAGGCAAGGAAGGACATGGCAGCTGCAGAGGTGGTGAACTCACCATTGAGGGCTGCGCCAAGGCTGGCGTCATCCTCGGCAACCTCGCCCAGACCAAGCAGAACAGCCAGAGTGCCTACTACATTCTCCTTGGCCAGCAAACCGGTGAAGATAGCTACGGAAGCCTGCCAGGAGGCAAAACCCAGAGGAATGAAGATGAAGGCAATGGCAGAACCGATAACAGCCAGCAGAGAGTTGTTAACCTCAACCATGCCAAAGCCGTCAGCTGTGAAGTTGAAGTTGGACAGGAACCATACAACTACAACAGTGGCGAAAATTACGGTACCGGCCTTGATAACGAATGCACGGCAGCGCTCATAGGTGGAACGCATTACATTGCGCAGCTTAGGCAGAGTGTAGTTAGGCATCTCAAGAACGAATGGAGATACCTCTTCCTTGAAAGTGGAGTCCTTCTTGAGGATAAAGGCGGTAAAGCCAATGGAGAAAATGGCAAGGAAGTATACAGCCGGAGCTACCAGAGTGGACTCAGGGAAGAAAGCAGCAGCAATCATGGCAAGGATTGGCAGCTTGGCTGAGCATGGCACAAAGGTAGTAGTAATAATGGTGATGCGCTTTTCATTGATATTATCAATGTTATTGGTGGCCATAATGGCAGGCACGCCACAGCCGGAGGCAACGACCATTGGGATAAAGCAGCGGCCGGAAAGACCAAAGTGACGGAAGATGCGGTCCAGAACGAAAGCCACACGGGTCATGTAGCCGCTCTGCTCAAGTAAGGACAGCAGGATGAAGAGCACAATCATCTGAGGTACAAAGCCCAGAACAGCGCCTACACCGCCGATAATGCCATCAACTACCAGACCGGAGAGCCACTCTGGAGCATTGACGCTTTCCATAACGGAAGTAGCTGCATTGGTGGCATACTCGCCAAAGAGTACATCGTTGGCATAATCAGTACCCATGGTACCAATGGTGCTTACGGCCAGATAGTAGACCATGTAAACGATGAAAATGAAGATTGGAATGGCCAGGAAACGGTTGGTGACAATATCATCAATGCGCTTCGACAGGCTGTTGTAGCGGCCCTCACCTTTGGTAACGCTGTCCTTGATAATGCCGTCAATCCAGGCATAACGCTCCTGGGCAACCAGGCTTTCAACATCAGTGGAGAACTCCTTCTCCAGAGACATGATTTGACGGTTGACCTCAGTCAGGAGCTTTTCATTGTCAGCATAGGCTGCCATGTAGGCCTTGTCGTGCTGGAGCAGAGACAGGGCGATAAAGTTGCGGCCGCCCTCAAACTCAACATCAGGAACGGCAGCAGCAACGCTGGCAACGCTGCTGCCAAGCTTCTCATCATAGTAAGTGCTGCTGGTTACATGAGCATTTTCAACTGCAGCAAAGAGATCATCAAGACCCTCCTCGTGGGCAGCGGAAATGGCAACAACAGGTACGCCAAAACGCTCGCTCAGAGCACTGGTGTTGATGGTGATGTTTTCCTTGCGGGCAAGGTCCATCATGTTGATGGCAATAACCATAGGGCGCTTGAAAGAAAGCAGCTCACAGGTCAGGGAAAGGGAACGCTCAAGGTGGGTGGCATCGACAATGTTGACGATAACGTCATAGTCTCCACTCAGCAGGAAATCACGGGATACGATTTCCTCAGGAGAGTAAGGGGAAAGGGAATAAAGACCAGGAAGGTCAGCTACCTTGATGTTGCGGGATGAGATAAAGCCGGTACTCTTGTCCAGAGTAACACCAGGCCAGTTGCCCACATACTGATTGGAGCCGGTCAGGCAATTGAATAAAGTGGTCTTACCGCAGTTCTGATTACCAATTAAGGCAATGGTTTTGCTCATTTCAGGCTCCTGGATTACTGGGCAATTTCAATTAAACGGGCGTCTTCCTTACGGATGGTGAGAGCATACCCTCTAACCTTAAGCTCAACAGGATCACCTAAAGGAGCAAAACGCATAATCTCCACGTGAGTCTCAGGAGTCAGGCCCATATCAAGGAGGCGACGACGAAGAGAGGTATTGTGACCATTAACGGCTACTACTGTGCCGCTCTGGCCAGGCTCTAAAGTATCTAAAGTCTTGTTCATAATTCTTAAGCCCGCAGGCTTTTGCCACTTTTAGAAAAACTTTGCTCGTCAGACCCGGCGACGCTTTTGGCTGTATTTACTGTATAAGCACTGCACAGACTGTCGTGTGCCTTGCGCACAGCTGCCGGATGACTGAAAAACTACGGGAAAGCTCGTTCAGGGACTGCTCCCTTTTCCTGTGTCCATCAGATATCAGAGCTTGACAAACTAATGTCTCGTGCGACCGGCCTCTCACTGCAGACTCAGGCTAAAACCCAATAACCACTGTTGACCTTTCGCAAAATAATGCTGGAACCTGGTGACTGTGATATCTGCAGTCACTGCCTGCCCCTGACACTAATTCAGGCTGCAGAGTTCAGGCATTCAGGTGCTGATGAACAGCACCTGCCAATGAGAAATCCTTACGAGGGTCAGATAAGTATGTTGTGCTGTCAGGAGTCAGTCCTGCTGGACGGTATCAGTCCTGGTCAGGCTGTATCTGTTTGTATAAGCCTTTGTCAGGCTCTGTCAGCTCTGGTCAGCCGCAACTATATCGCGTTACCCTCTGCTTGCGTAAGTTAGTCTATACTTACCAATAACCATTTTCAATAACTATTAGCGCAAAAATAGCGTCCGCTCACCAAAAGGCTCTCAAAGGTATGGCTAAACCTTATAATTATACTACCCCTTACCTGCAATAAATCCCGTATTTAAGGGATTTTATCAGTGACTGCACTCCCACATTATCCCCAGCAGCAGTTAATCAAATCAGTTAAATAATTTCCCTGAAAAAATTGAATCTATGCGCCCCTTTCCAGGGCAATACCAACCGCACCTGCAGACCTCACCAGATCCATTTACCAGCCTGCCCACATGCCCGGCCCTTAAGGCCGTCCACTATCCTGTCAGCCAGTCTGTCCAACTGCCCACATGCCCTACCCCTAAGTCCGTCCATAAGCCCACCAGGCCCGTCCATACAAAGCAGTGGTCATCCGCTGTCTCAGTCCCTGCCTCCGGGAACGTATACTGTCTCCAACTGGGCATTAAGCCCGCCATCCCATCAAACCGCTTGCGGCTTCGTGCCAGATCCTGACGGTGGCTAAGCCGTCCAGACGCTGCCGTCTTGCCGCTTGCCGCTTACGGATGCATATCCAACTGTGCTAAGCCAGCCTGATGCTGGCAGGTTACGGCTGCGGATGCGGTATTGCTCTATCTGCACAGTACATTGGTGTATAAGTTCAGGTATGCAATCTGGAGCGGTGCATAACAATGTCAGGCATCTGATACAGCTGAGGGCTATGATCCGGGTTGCAGTTTTTGACTGATACACATTGCAATGAGTTGATACATTTAACTGCAATGTTGTTAAGTGAATCAACTGAGTCCAGATATGTATTTATCAATATCAAAAATGCCATTGACATCAATATGTTTTACCATTTCGATAAATATGCTCTTTTTGTGATGAAATGCCGGACTGTACTCACGAGTGGAGCAGTCACCATATTTTTTCACTTAATTGTGAAATATTTACCCAAAATCGGATCCAGCTCATAAATTTAATTATTTGATGGGAGCTGGCACTCACTTTCAGGGTAAATTTGAAGGGCATTTGACATTGCAGGGTTAAAATCAGTGCAGTGTCGCTGACGACAAACGCTTGCAGTTTTGACTGCACGGACAGGCGCCAGACCGGATCTGTTAATGCAAAACTGAGAAAAGAGCATGCTGGCCGGCATGGCAGTGACCAGTGCAACAGCAAATATGCAAACATTTGGCGGCAGCCCATCCTTACCACCGTTTCAGAAATTGCTGAGACAGATTTGAGTTGCGGTTATGTTGGAAGACTGTAATGCGGTAAGGGAATAGTGAATTTGTTGATGTTGTTATTAGAAGGAGTCACAAATGCCAAGGTATATGTGGTTCATCATTGCCACAATCGCTCTGATTGTCGGCTATATCGTTTATGGCAAGATCGTTGAAAAGATCTTCGCCCCTGATCCAAACCGCAAAACTCCGGCTGTTACCAAATACGACGGCGTTGACTACGTTACCATGCCAAAATGGAAGCTGTGGTTAATTCAGCTGCTTAACATCGCTGGCGTAGGCCCTGTATTCGGCCCTATCATGGGTGCTCTTTACGGCCCTCAGGCACTGATCTGGATCGTTATCGGCTCCATCTTTGCCGGTGCTGTTCACGATTACTTCGGTGGTATGCTGTCCGTACGTTATCAGGGTGCTAACGTTCCTCAGATCGTCGGTTACAACCTTGGCAAGCTCTTCAAGCAGATCATGCGCGTATTTGCCGTTATCCTGCTGCTGCTCGTAGGTGTGGTATTCGCAACTGCCCCTGCCAACCTGCTGGCCAAGCTGACTCCTGAAACTCTGGACTTCGGCTTCTGGCTGACTGTTATCTTTATCTACTACTTCATTGCCACCCTGGTGCCAATTGACAAGCTGATTGGCCGTATCTACCCAATCTTCGGTGCTCTGTTAATCATCATGGCTGTTGGTATTACTGCCGCCATGTTCATCAAGATGCCAGAGAACTTCTACTCCTGGGCCGAGTGGGGCGTAAACCCTCATCCACAGGATCTGCCATTATGGCCTCTCATGTTCATCACAATTGCCTGTGGTGCCCTGTCGGGCTTCCACGCCACTCAGTCTCCACTGATGGCCCGCTGCATTGAGAACGAGAACGAAGGCCGCATGGTATTCTACGGTGGCATGATCGCTGAAGGCTTCATCGGTCTGGTATGGTGTACTGTTGGTATGACTTTCTACACCGACCCTGCAACCTTAAATGACACCATCAACGCCGGCACTGCCTCTGCTGTTGTTTATGACAGCTCTGTAGCCCTGATGGGCGCCTTCGGTGGCTTACTGGCCATTCTGGGTGTTATTGTTCTGCCAATCACCTCCGGTGATACCTCTTTCCGTGCTGCACGACTGACCATTGCTGAAGTATTCAACTTTGACCAGACCAGCAAGGTAAAGCGTCTTATTATTGCTGTGCCAGTATTTGCTCTTGGTGTTGCCCTGTCTCAGATCGACTTCAACATCATCTGGAGATACTTCGGCTGGTCCAACCAGACTCTGGCTGCTATCATGCTGTGGACTGCCGCTGCTTACCTGTACCGTCGTGAGAAGTTCCACTGGATTGTTACTATTCCAGGTGCTTTCATCACCGCTGCATGTATCACCTACATTCTCTACGAGCCAAATATGGGTCTGGGCATGGATATCTACATCTCCCAGGTCATCGGCCTCGTTGCTACCGTATGCATCCTGCTGGTCTTCTTAAAGCTGGGCCGCAAGGAAATCGAAGGCGCTCCATTAGACGTCTAAGCGTCAGCGCAAAATTCCATACGGCCATGATGCCGTAATATGACAAAAGCCCCGCAGATCAAGGCCCAGGCCCTGACAGCGGGGCTTTTTCATGCCCATAAACCACCACTGGTACCGGCCTACTCTGCCCTGCCCTTCATCCAGGCAATTGCCCTTCCATTATCCTGGCAATTCCTCCCTGCCTCTCATACAGGCCATTCTGCTATCTCCCTCAACGGAGCAACCTTATCCTTGCAATCCATCGCTGTCCAGCAACAGCCAATCGTCATCAATGCCGATCTGCCGTATCCCTGGCCAGCACAATCTTATCTTTGCAATTCACCCCTGCCGACTACTGCTCAACGACTACTGCTACGCAGCATCTTCCTACCGCCAGTGCGGCGTCTGATTGCGCCATGCCCCGCTCTCATCAACGGATAATCTTAAGCCTGTAAAGCGCATACCATGCGCATCAAAGCCAGCTCAGAAACCTCTTAATAATTACGCTTCAAAAGAATTTAGAAAGTATTTTAAGGAACAGCAACTATGATGCAGCAACTGCCTCTCTATCCATTCTAATTTGTTTTGTAAATTAGTTTTTTTGATAATGCCTTTATGTTATGGACCAGGTTTTTGTTACAAATGTCGGCCCCGTTATCTGCAATATAAATTATTATGTAAAGCTATATCCGGGATCAACATATGAGTTAATGACATCAGGTTCGCCCTTACTACATGCCAGCATCAGGTGACAGCTTTCAGAGCATAGTAATTATTGAGCCTGAAACTCACCTGCTTGCAGCGGTGTGATTGAACAGAAATGGCAGAAGTAAGGGGATGGGCGCTATGCGATGGGATGGGATGAACGCGATACTATGAGATTGGATGGGATGGGATTGGATGGGATGGGCGCGATGCGATGGGGCTCGGCTGACGTGGCTGAATGAGACAGCCCGGGTGTGGGTGCTTATCTGATAATAAAAAATGCCGCCCCGTGTGCAGCGGAACGGCATCAGCGTCTGTATGCAAACCCGTTTGAGGCTGCTGCTCCGAAGCATAGGTGTTTTTCGGAGGCAGTCTCTCAGGGCTTAAACTGTTTTTAAGATTTGGATTCTGCGAAGCTCTGATTAGAAGTAGAGGCTGCCGCGCAGGTAGGCACCGGCGCAATTGTCAGTCTCAAAGGTGGCAAAATCGTTGCCGTCCTTGTCGTAGAGCTTGAACTCACGGTCAAAGTAGGTAAACAGACCGCCGGATAATACTAAACCAAGCGGGGTGTTCCAGGTGACACCGATGCTGGCTCCCTGAGACTTCTCACGCATAAAGCCCTCAGACAGTAGGCCCTTGCGTGCAACATCATCACCCATGTAGTAGGTATCATTGATGGTCAGATAGGTCAGATCAGCAGACCATGACTTGTTAAAGCGGTAGTTAACCTTGGTTGCAGGGTAAGCAATGGAGCCGCTCCAGCCGCGATCGCTCTCTTCACCGATCTTCAGACCTACAATAGGCAGGAAAACATTGTCGGCAGCGTTGAGGTTGGCGTAGGCACCAACGTAAGCGGTCATGCCGTTCATAAAGGTCCAGCCTAAAGCCAGACGAGGGCTGATGTTGTAGCTGTCGCCAAGGCTGATGTCATCCTCAAAAAGAGTACCGAGGGTTACACCGGCATAGCCTACCAGGCTGGTGCTCAGGGCACGCTCGGCGCGCAGGTCAACAGTAAACTTGTTCAGGCTGTCAAATGGATCGAAAGAACCGCTAAAGTTGTATTCAGTACGCATGTAACCGATGGTCATGTACTCATTACCGACATTCACGCCAAAGCTGGAGGTCTTAAGATCGGTATCGGTGCCATTGATGTTGGCATCACCTGATGCCATAACATCTGTATTTACATAGAAATTAGGAGCGGTGTAGGCAACAGAGCTGAAGCTGAGAGCCATGGCGGCGGCTGCAGCACATGCGAGTTTACTGAGTTTCATAAAAATCCTGGTTGATGGAAGAATTCAGGACTTAGAGCATCCTGCCCGTCAAAGTCCCTTAGGCATACAAACACAGATCCGGGCACTCGGATCTGATTCCTCGAAACACGGCCATTAGAAAAATGGCCATTACTTTTTTCCTGATAGTAATGTTGTTTTTCAGCTTAGGCAGGCCATTGTTGGTGAGGGGCCTAATCAACTGGCGGCATTATAGCAACAGAAGTTTGAGCTATTCCGTTTAAAAAAGGGGCAAATGTCAGTAAAAACAAATTATTTTTCAAATTTTTGGATGTAACTGCCAAACACTGTCAAACCGCATGTTTAAGCGGCCTACGAAACATACACTAGTGTCAGTAATGTCAGTTTACAGTCACACTGTATGTAAATAAAGTGTAAATTCTTATCTTGCACCAACATGATATTGTCATCCGACATTAAAAATCGACACTGTTCAATAACAGGGCAGACAAATCATATTTTGCCCCAATCCCCCCACTGCTTGGTTCACAGCCATAACGAACAGGCACGACCACAAGTACTGCACCGGCTATCAAGGCAATTCCCCCTGCCATAGCATGGCCGTCCTGCCCTCTTTCTGTCCTGATCTGTTCACGCTGCCACTGCCAGACCTGCCTGCCCGCATTGCCCGGCTATGCCACTGCATACCAGGTAACCGAATGACCTGCTAATACCAGCAAGGCAGCTGAGTGCTCTGCCAATTCGTGCCCGGCAGCTGAATGCTCTGCCAATACCTGACAGGCAACCGAATGCCCTGCCAATACCTGACAGGCAACCGAATGCTCTGCCAATACCTGACAGGCAACCGAATGCTCTGCCAATACCTGACAGGCAACCGAATGCTCTGCCAATACCTGCAAGGCAACCAAATGCCCTGCCAATACCTGCCAGGCAGCTGAATGCCCTGCTAATACCTGCAAGGCAGCTGAATGCTCTGCTAATACCAGCAAGGCAGCTGAGTGCTCTGCCAATTCGTGCCCAGCAGCTGAATGCTCTGCCAATACCTGCAAGGCAGCTGAGTGCTCTGCTAATACCAGCAAGGCAGCTGAGTGCTCTGCCAATTCGTGCCCAGCAGCTGAATGCTCTGCTAATACCAGCAAGGCAGCTGAGTGCTCTGCCAATACCTGCCAGGCAGCTGAATGCTCTGCCAATTCGTGCCCGGCATCTGTGTGCCTGCTGTGATAATTATGAGGATGACCGTGTATCCGTCAACAGCATGCCCTATAAGTGCTCTGAGATGGCACTGTGCTATTGCTTAATGCTGGTTATGCCTATGCCTGCGCTTATGCTTATGCTTATGGGGAGTAAAGGTATAGCCAGGTGAGTGGAACAGCAGATGGGTGGGAGATAGTGAGGCGTAGTTCGTACTGAGCTGTCAATGTGAGCTGATCCCTGGACTGATTATCAGCTGGTTGAGAGCCTCAGTTGAAAAAACTGTGTTTTTCCATCATTACGATTAATGGCAGGCAGCGATACTGCATCTTGCTGTAAGCATGACTGTTTGGCTGCGCAAGTAGCGCTTCGTACACGATTTAATAGCGGTTGCATGGACAGTTGTACGACCGTTTAAGCTAATAACTCCAATGGACAGACTAAATAATTCGTAATTTTTTGATGAACCTGGCAAATTTGCATTAAAGCGCCCCAGGTAACTGCTTTAAGGCCCGCAAAGCCCGTCAGTTCGGCACTGGCGCTGTATTATAATCTGTGCAAATGATGTCTTATGGCGCGTATATGACACCTCAGGACAGATTCATGAACATAGCCTGCCAGCCCATGTTGGCAGTTGCAATGGCAAAAGCAATGGCAATTGATTCTGACCTCACTGTATGTGCCAGACAAACAGGCTGATACAAGACGTTTATCCAGCTCCTGATGCCTGGAGCGCAGCTGCAGCGCAAAAAACATTTTGTTCTGTGTAATTGACGCATTAGAAGATAACTTTGGCCTGCATACATCACAATTTGATACTAATTGACGTGCAATTGCCTCAGGCGATTATCCGCCGGGCAATATCAGGGATATACTTAGATTATTTACTGAAATTCTCAGGTTAATCGATCCCCTGATGGCTGATGCCCTGGCTGAGCTGAAACACCTTGATAACCAGCTTTTGCATCAGCCGGTGAAGGTTAGTGGGAACATACAGACTGTGCACCAGATATGCCTTTATATGGTCCATGGATGCCTTGAATGTATGCTTATCAGAACAGAGGTTACAGAGCCTCTGACATGCTGCAGGGAGCAGCTTTAGGCGGAATCTTATCTGCCCTTCCCAAAGTGCCGGTCCGGTCAGCTGGACCTGCACTTGTTGTATGAGGAAATGTGCTATGGACTCACTCATAAAAAGCAAGATCAAATCTGTGATTAAAGGAGTTTTCACTACACTTGGCTTCTCCTTTGTCATGGTTGGATTAAGCGGCTGCGGTGCTCAGAAACCAGATGAAACTGCCGCTGCTGACATTACCTCCGGCCCATCAATGAACGCTAACCACAAGGCTGATCTGGTTATCAAAGTTGGCTATGAAAACTCACGAGGTGAGCCTTTTGATATGGGCATGAAGCGCTGGAGAGATGAGCTTGCAAAAGAGACCGGTGGAGCAATCATTCTCGAGCTTTATCCTGAAGATGAGCTTGGCGATGAGCAGGCTCTGATGGAGCGCATGATCAATGGTGAAAAAATCATTTCCACTGCTGATGCAGCTGATCTTTACAGCCGTGGTGCTTACGACATAGGCATCTGCTTTAGTCCATATCTTTTCAAGAGCTGGGACGAAGCTTTTCATCTGACCCGCAGCAAGTGGTATCAGGAACAGAACAAGCGTCTGTCAGAAAAGCAAGGCCTGCATATTATTTCCTCAACCTGGCAGTTCGGCCTGCGTCATATTCTCTCCACACGTCCAATTACCAGGATCAGCGAACTGGATGGCCTAAGAATCAGAGTGGACAATAATGAAATTCAGAACAACACCTGGAAGATTTACGGTGCAGAACCAAAAGAACTGCCTCCATCAATGATCATGCAGGCTTTCAGAGACAAGGAGCTTGATGCTGTAGATCTTCCTGTTACCCGTATGTACGGTGCCGGCTTCCATAATGCTGCCAAGTACCTGCTGATGACAGGCCATGTCTATACCGTTACCAGCATTATTACCGGAGAGGAGTTCTGGAACAGTCTGACTACTGAGCAAAGAGAAGCTCTGACCAGAACCTGCATCAAGGCATCCAGCTTCTACAATGTAGTACGTGAAGCCAATGAATATCAGGCACTCAAGAATATGCAGGAACAGGGCGTCACTGTTACCTATCCAGGCCGTGAAATGGTAGCTGCCCTCAATCTCAAGGCTCAGAGCTTCTACCGCCTCAAAGAGTTCCGCAAATGGACCCCAGGCCTTTACTATAAGGTACTCGAATCAAAGTCCCTGCCATGGACCTATTACACCAAGGGCGGCCTGATTGAGCCAGATAAGTAGCATACGCTATGCTTTGAGCATGCAGTGCAGAAAAAAGAGGACCCGACTTTTGTCGGGTCCTCTTTTTTGTCCTGTTGCCAGGTTCTTATAATCAGGCATGAACATGGGCCCCCGGCACGGCAATTCATGGCGCCAGGGACAGGGGCAGGGAAAGGGTCAGGGAAAGGGTCAGGGAGCCAGTAAACAGCAGTTGTCCTGAACTGGCAGCTATCCCATGTAGCGTATCAGAGTTGCTCTTACAGCTCCCGGACCTGTAATCATTTCCTTGAACAGGTTCTCTACTGTCTGACCAATGCCTGCCTCATAGAGGTTCTGGCCAAAGACAGTCTCATTGGACAGCAGAGGACGCAATGTGCGCTCCACGCTGTCAGGACGGGTAAAGATGATCTCAGACATTCTTCTGCTTAGCTCACTGAGCATAGGATCGTCGGAAATCTTCATGGTATGTCCATTATCGTCTATGGCCATGAGATAGCGCAGCCATCCGGCCAGAGCAAGCGGCAGAGCTACCAGTGAAGTCAGAGCGTAGCCACGCTTCTGATAGGCGCTGATGGTATAGCCAAAACGCATTCTGATTTTCTGGGAGGTATCTGTAGCGATACGTGCCGGGGTGTCGGGCAGAGCTCTGTTGGTAAGGCGCTCTTTGAAGATCTCATTGAGATATTCTCGTGGGGTCACAATCATAGGACTGTCGACTACACGCAGGCACTCTTCATAGCCAAGACGCCTGATTAAGTTAATCAGCTGTCTGTCATTCATGGCATCGCTGATGTGCTCATAGCCAAAAATACAGCCATAAAGAGCCAGAGCCGTTTGCAGAGGGTTGAGGCATGCTGATACCTTCATGCGCTCAAAGAGCTGTACACCTCTGGCAGTAGTAAAGAGTACTCCCACCTTCTCAAGCTGAGGACGGCCATTTGGGAACTTGTCCTCAATTACCAGGTAACGTGACTTCTCCATGTTCACAAAAGGGGCCATGTGAGCGCCCTTTTTGCTGGTATAGACCTCCATATCTTCAATGCCCATAGCGGTCAGGCGGGCCGCAATGTCACGATCAGGGTAAGGGGTGATACGGTCAATCATGGTGTTAGGGAAGGTCACTGAATCCTCATCAGACAGGTACCTGATAAAGGCCTGATTGACAAAGCCTCTGCTCTCCCACTCACGGGCAATGGTCAGAACTGCATCTCTGAGCAGGTTGCCATTTTCTGAGCAGTTGTCAAAAGACACCATGGCAACCGGAGCAGCACCGGCCTGCCATCGTTCCCACAGCAAAGCTGCAGTCCAGGAAACAGTATGGCCAGGTGCTACCGGACCGGACTCAATGTCCTTTTTAATCTCAGGAAGAAAATTGCCCTTGATATCCCTGATGACATAGCCCTTTTCCGTAATGGTATAGCTGATCATCTGTATGGATGGACGGGTTGCCAGTGCGCGCACATCATACTCATCTGCAGGCGAGCTGCCGTTGAGCTTGTAGCTGTTGGCAATGGCGGCAGTAACGCGCAGATTCAGAGTGCCATCACGCAACACTGTGGTCTCAAGAGTAAGACGGTCATGAGGGCTGAGCACACGATCTACCTCGGCTCCATCATGGGTAGACAGGGTAATAATGCCTGAGGTCTGGCTGCGGCTGCTTAACAGGTCATGCTGAAGAGATGCAATGTAGCCACGAAAGATATTGCCGGCACCAAAATGCAGCCATACGGGGTTATTGCGGCTGGTAGCCTGTACCCGGGCAACATCATAGTCAGGAAGAGCAATACCAGCCTTGTCAAAGGCGTCCCTGTCCTTAATTCCCTTGAGAGTAACCTTCATTAAAAAACCTCGCAGCGGACGAAACGAAGCACCAGTCATACAGGACAGCCGCTCCCGGCAGGTAACACGGCGGGAGTATGTCCTGATAATGCAGACGGGAAACTAATGGAAGACAGCACTCACAGGTGAGCATGCCTGGCATCGGTGGCCAGGATAAAAAGAGGCCCCGCTGTCACAAGCCCCCTTGGAGAAAACACATTAATGCAAGGATATCTGGAGAAAAGATCAACTCTCCCGCATGGCCATAAAGACAATATGACCTAAGTCATGACCTGAGAGCACCATCCAGTAATACAGAAATGATCCTGCTGTCTGCATGCGCAACGCCCCTGGATTATGGCAACGGTAAAGCCATTTAACAGGCAGCACGGCTCCGGCCAGTTGAAAAGCATGTAACTGTGTTGAGTTATGACCATACTGGCATATTATGCGAGCAACTCATGGATAAACACGGCACTTGTCACCATATCTTACGGTCGTATACACGGACCTGATAATTCTGTTAATACTTAATACCTTACCATACAAGTGATGGCTTTGCAGCACTGAACCAGGCCCCCATCCCGGCAGCTGCCGGCCTGATTCCGCCCTGCTGAAGCTGTCAGCAGCAAGGCTGCTGCAGCTACATGAAAAACAGCGCCTGACATACCTGCAATGCCATGCCGTACCATGCCATACCATAACACTGCCATACCCCTGACCAGATCCTGAACACCTTCCGAAGCCAACTGCACCAGGCAGCAACCACAACAGCCCCAGCAATACCCATCCCAGGCAGCGACCACAAGAGCCCCTGCCTCAACCATAGCGGTACCCACTATTCTGTCCAGAGTTTGATGCTACTTGTGTGATTGATCAACGAATACCCCACAGTCTCAGCTCATCAAAAGATTACATGCCATAACTTACTCCAGGGGCGTAGAGTGATTAAGAGTAAGGGCGGATAAGAAAGCTGTTGCCTGGCATGCTGCCGGGAGTGCTTCCGGAACCGCTGACATGACTGCTGGCTGGATACTTATAGAGACATGACAATCTATAAAGATCAGGGGATGGAGGCTCTGGGCTTACTTTGAGCCATGGGCAGCCTGGTTCAGGATGCAGTTATTTATGAGCACCGTCATGGGCATGGGGACTTTTTTAGTTTGTGATGTAGAGCAAAGTTTTAATATAGGCTAAAATATTGAAAAAAAATTCCATGGATACGATCTATAATTATCAGGTTCTTAGGAAAAGCTTTTCTTTACCTGGATCGCGCACATGCTGGCGACTGGTTAGCACATGGGATGTCAAAGCATATGGGTATATTAGACAGGCTTAACGGAGATCAGAAGAATCTTACGAAAGCCGACCTTGCTCTGCTCAAATACATCAAAGATCGAGGCCTTGACGTGTGCAACGCCCCTATCTCGGAAATTGCCCGCAACTGTGGCGTTTCGCATGCCACTGTGACCCGCTTTGCACGCAAATTTGGATACGATTCCCTGCAGTCATTCAAAATTGCCCTGGCTCAGGAAATTGGCATGACCAGTGACCTGGGCGATCTTATCTCCGTATCCATCTCTTATGACGAGGACTCACGACAGACAGCCGCAAAGCTCTCTCAGCTGATTGCCTCAACCATTGTTCAGACTGCTCAAAGCGTCAATCATCAAAGCCTTGCCCGTATTACCCGAGTTCTTTCCAATGCCCGAAGAGTACTGTTCATAGGCAAGGGAAACAGCGGCTTTGTGGCTCTGGACACAGCTTTCAAATTCAACCGCATTGGCATTGATTCAAGGGCCATTATTGATAGCCATGAAATGCTTGTGCTGTGTTCCCTGCTGGACAAAAAGGACGTAGTAGTTGCCTTTTCAAACTCAGGTTCTACTCCTGAAATTATCAAGGCCGTAAACCTGGCCCGTCAGGAACAGGCAAAGGTAATAGGCATTACCGCAGAGTCATCGAGTGATCTGTGCAAAATTGCCAATGACAGCCTGCTGTACTCGGTTAAAGAGACCTGCCTTGATTCAGGCTCCATCTACTCCAAAACAGCCGTTTATTTCATAGTCGATCTGATCTTCACTGAGCTGTGCAAGATGCTCGGACAGAAGGCAGTAGACACCAAGCACAAGACCAGTAAAGCCCTTGCTGTAATGTGCACCCCGGATTTCAAAAAGGAGCTGCTGGAAAGCGAGCCTCCTGTATGCCCTCAGCTCAATCCTTCTTCCCAGGATAACTGAGCTCATAATGCTTCAGCTTTCAGCCCGCTGCCGGTCTAAAGGCCCGACGGGTCAGGTCATGAATATTTGTTCTTCAGCGCCCCGGCGCAACAGCTCAGGCAGCCGCACTGCTATCCCTCTGGTCCACTCTCATGCCCTCAGGTCATGGTTTAAGGCAGGCTGCTGAGAAAACTTTCTTTAGGAGAGCCACATGCGTATTTACCGTGCCCATAACTATCAGGAGTTAAGCCGTAAAGCTGCCAACATCATTTCCGCTCAGGTAATCATCAAGCCTGACTGCGTTCTTGGTCTGGCAACCGGTTCCAGCCCAATTGGCACTTACAAGCAGTTAATCGAGTGGTACAACAAGGGCGATCTCGACTTCACCGAGGTCAAGAGCGTTAACCTCGATGAGTACCGTGGCCTTGGCAAGGAAAGTGACCAGAGCTATGTTTACTTCATGCACCACAACTTCTTTGATCACATCAACATCAAGCCGGAGAACATCAACATCCCTGATGGCAAGAACCCTGATGCAGTTGCTGAGTGCGCCCGCTATGACAAGGTAATTGAAGACCTGGGCGGCATCGACATCCAGCTGCTGGGTATCGGCCGTAACGGTCACATCGGCTTTAACGAGCCTGGCACTGCCTTTGAGAAGAACACCCACTGTGTTGACCTGACCGAGAGCACCATTGAGGCCAACAAGCGCTTCTTTGCCTCCATCGATGATGTACCACGTCAGGCCTACACCATGGGTATCCGCTCCATCATGCACGCCCGTCGGGTATTACTGATTGCCTCCGGTGAGGATAAGGCCGAAGCTATCTACAAGTCATTCTGGGGTCCTGTTACCCCTGAGGTTCCAGCCTCAGTTTTACAGCTGCACCCTAATGTAGTACTTGTTGCCGACGACGCTGCCTTAAGCATGGTCAAGATGTAATCACAGCAAGAGTCACAGCAGGCAGCCACCAACGCCGTTACGAAGGCATACAGCTGCCAGCTTTTTCCCGGCCAGCCGCCACGTCTGTCAGACTGACGTGACGGCAACACAAAGCCCGAACAGGAAAACCTGTCCGGGCTTTGTTGTCTTTGCGGCTCTGTCACTTCATCCGGATCAGGCTCTGCCCCCGGATCAAGCTCTGCCCCAGGATCACGCTCTGCCCCAGGATCAGGCTCTGCCCCAGGATCACGCTCTGCCCCCGGATCATGTACTGCAGCCCGGATCCGCCGGAACTTACTTGCAGGCAAGTGGCACGACACGGTACAACGCTGCTCTGACCTTCGTCTACGGCCTAGAAGGTCAGCAGAGGTCTGAGCCTTGCAATGATGAAGTAGGAGCGTACCGGACCAAAGTAACGGCTGTCGTAGCTGAAGACCTTTTCGTTGAGCAGCATTACCTCATCTTCTTCCAGGGTAAAGTAGCTGCCTGGCTCAGCATACATTGGCATAGGACGTCCTGCACCATCTCTCTTTAATGAGGCTGTATTGGTAATCAGTCTGTCATTGACGAGCACGCCCTGACAGTTGTAATCAATCTTGTCACCGGTTACTGCAGCTACATACTTGCCTACAGGAGCTATGCCACCTGGGCATTTGCCTGCGGTAAGATAGCCGCGCTCATATCCAAAACGGGCCATCCTGGTCTCAAGGCAGGCCAGAACAAGCTCACCCCTTTTCACCTCCAGAGTTCTTGCCTTTACAGTGGATGGCACAGCTGGCAGGCCACTGTCTGTGACCGGCTCTTCAGATGACACTTCACGGGTAAGAACACCTGCAGCTGTACCAAAGGCGTCCTCAGTGCCCGGGGCAGGTGCCGGACCGGAAACACTGCCGGCATAGATGGTACGACGGGCAAAACGCAGCTCCTGCTCACGTGACACACCTTTAGGGTCGATAAGATTCCCCAGATCAGCATCCTCTACACCGCTGAAGCCAAACAGACCGTAATCAATGCCATCGCGGTACTCAACCTTATAAAAGCCATAAGGCAATGACGGACTGACATTGATGTAGATGCCCATAAGGCTCATGGTCACATTGGCCACCAGGCTGAAAGCAAAAATTCCGGCAGCCGCCATCAAAATTATCCTGCCAGCTGAACGCTTTTTCCTGCCCCTGCCATCATGAGAACCATTATCTCCATGCAGCCCCGTGCCTGACTGTGCAGCTGATGCAGCCCGTGCAGCAATAGCCTCATTGCCCGTCCTGCGCAGTCTTTCCATACCGCTTTCATACTTGCCCTCACCTGCGCTGTGCTGCAATCCATCACCTGCAGTTTGGCTCATGCCATTGCCTGCAGTATGACGAATCCTGTCAATACTTGAGGCAGTACTGGTGCGTACCTCACTCGATGAGATACGACTGTCAGCGGTGCGGCTGTTAAAACGGGATGAATTATGGGAAAAGTGACTGAGATTGTCAGAGGATGGATTAAGAGGCATGTTACTTATCCTGCTGCGCCATAGCGCACTTTTACGGTCTGTTTGATTCTGATTCATGCCCTGGGGCATAGGGCCCTTAACACCGTGAGCCGTGCGGACCTTGTGTCGTTGACTGAATGTATTGAAATTTCTGTAAGCTGTGACTTAAGGTGCAGAGAAACATCATTGCACAGTTTGCCTGCGCACCTTCCCAGACAGAGCTGATGCTCTGTTCCTCTGCTGCGATGCTGCAGAGGCGCACTGCCATGCTTCTGCAGAGGCGTGCTGCCGATGCTGCAGTGTCGTGCTGCTGCGCTGCTGCAGTAACGCGCTGCTGCGCTGCTGCAGCCATTACAGCTTCTTGTATAGATAAAGCTCATTGATGAGATGCCTGATTGAGCTGCTTAGATTGTTGACTGTTACTTTGGTTGTTAAGTCTGCCTGCATGCGAAGACAGCCGGGTAGTACAAGGGTTAAAGATCATCTATAGATATCACGTCCCTATAATATAGTAATTTGAGAGCACTGCAGCAAACCACTGCAAAAAAGGGCTTTAACAAGGCAAATCAGCATTCACTGACACCATGGCGGACTGGCACCAGGGTGGACTCCAGGCACGGACAGAATACGATGGCCATGTGAGCACGGCCCAAAGACGGGGCAAACTACGGGGCAAGGCTCAAAGTCAGGCATAGCTACGGGCTCAGCCCCAAAGACAGGCATAGCTACGGGCTCAGCCCCAAAGACAGGTCAAACGACGGGCTAAGGCTTAAAGATGAGATTAGGGCGCAGAAATCAGATGTGCAGGCTTGCGGAGGTAGGCCCCAAACCATTGATCAATGCAAAAGTACAAATATGGCAAACGGGCTTGATGCCATTACGTTACCTGGAAGCTTATTGAGACGGGAAAGAATTAAGGTAAGTGGGGTGTGAGCCGGAGTTGGAGAGAAGGGGGTAAGAAGGAGTGGGAGTGGAGGGGGAGGGCCGCTGATGCCGTCGCCACAATATAACGACGGCATTAGTCAGGCTCGGGTCAACTGTGCTCAAAAGGAACATGAGCTGAACTTTGACCCTGACAGCTCAGAATGCTGCCATATCAGGTTATGCCTTTTCGACTTCCGGTTGCTGACTGAGTCGAAATGCACAGGACAAGACCTGAAAGGATTATGCACAGCTGTTCGGATCCTGCTGAAAGCGGGATAGATAATATCAGCAGTGACTGTCGTCTTTAATGCAAAAAGCACCGATACCGGTAACAACTGTATGAAGTGTGGTCAGAATATCAGTCAAAACTTATATGAAAATTAGAGTCCTCATTTTTTCACTGAAAATCTTAATCTGAACCGTATTCATAGCGGCGTGCATACCGAATCAGTCAGGTCAATGCTGGCCTGTATCATACGGCCTCCATTAACCAGATCAGCACATTCAGAGCCGGCCAGGCTATGCAAGTCCATGGCTGGCAAGGCCAAGGCTGGCAAGGCCACGCAAGGCCGGAGCTGGCAAGTCCCGGACAGCCATGACTGGGTAGTCAAGAACAGGCACGGCTCAGGTACAGGGCACCTCCATGTTACTAAGAACATAGATTTTCACTTATCTTAACTGGCCCGGGCTACCGATTACCCCCATTATGGCAAGTGGGCTGTAATCATTGTGTAGATGGCTGCACCAGCTGCACCTGAAGCCCAACTGTCTGTGCTTACGCTGCACAAGGTCCTGAGGTCAGAGGGATGGCTGACCCAATGGACAGAACCGGAGCTTCAGAGACAGGGTATGCTCAAGGCAGCCACTCCTGAACAAATCAGTACCAGTAAGTGCAGATTTGGGAAAGACAGAGAGCGACTCCCCTTACAAAGGGAGCAGGCGGCTGAGGTATGCGCGGCACCGGCATGGATGCAGGGGCATGGTCATCACTGACAGTTGCGACAGTTGCAACGGTTACGTCAGTTGTGACAGCCGGGTATTACCCTTGCCTGACAGCTCAATGACTAAAATGCGTAGCGCATACCGGCGGAGAAAGCGTTCTCGGAGAAGTTGGTGCCCATGGCAAGGTCGTAATTCTTCTCGCTGGTATTGTCGGTATCGGCATCAAAGCGTGCTTCAGCCCAGACATTGAACTGGTCGTTAACCTGGTAGTTTACAAATACAGGTACTACTGCAGCTTTGATCTTATCACCTTCAGTTTCTGTTTCAGTGGTCAGATAGCCAGTGCTGGCAGTCAGGCCGTTTTCCAGAGCATAGCTGGCAACAAACTCAAGACCTGTGACCTTGTAATCAACATCTGAAACACCGGCTGCCATGGAGGCGAGGTTGAACTTGCGCTGCTGGTACTGGGCGGCAAAGTAAGGACCAAGGTCAGTTGAGCCCCATGACAGGCCGGCAGCAAACTGCCTGTAGTCATCAAAGCGGTGCTGACCTGTTGCATTCTGCTCTGTAAGCTTACCTGTGCCATCATCGACCATACCATCAGCAAACTGACCAGACTCAAAGCCAAAACGTACGGCTACTGGACCAAATAGCACATCAGGAGAGGTGTAACCAGCAGCAGCTGATACTGAGCTCTGAATATCTGCAGCTTCACCCAGATCCCATGCACCGCCAACAGGATCGCCATCCTTGGCAAAAGCGTAGGAGAACAGAACGTCAAAACCTGCACCTGACCACTCATACTGAACTACACCGTTGCGGCGGTCATCAGCACCGGTAAGACCGACAGCACCCCAGTCCTCAAAGATATCTGTCTGGCTGATGGCATACTTCATGGCTGGCTCAAACTTACCTGCCTTGATAAGGCCGAACTGACCGAAGTCCAGACCAACGAAAAGATAACGTGCCGAGAAGGTCTCCTCACTGTCACCATTGGCTGCCTCCCACTCTGCATTGGCAAAGGCCGCAACATCAGAGGTCAGAGCTGAGCGCATGTTCAGACCAAGACGGCCAGAGGTGCTCATGGATGTTTCTTCGTTAGAAACACCTGATACCTTGCCTGAATACAGTACGGACTGAACGCGGCCGTAAACCTCCAGAGAATTGCCATCCTTGTCATATACAACTGCAGCATGGGCAGATGAAGCCATGGTTGAAAGAGCAACAATGGCACCAGCGACTGCCAGGACCAGATTTGTCTTCTTCATGAAAAACTCACTAATCTATAAAAGGCGGAACTGAAGCACCAGGGCTGTCAGCCAGAAACATAAATAAATCTTTAACCGCCAAAAACTCACTACTTGGTGCAGCACCACGAAAATACGAGCACAGATCGGGGCCACCCTGATTAGCCAAAGCTAAATAAGATTAGCTATAGCTAACTAATAGTACAAACTATATCACCACGTTCACATGTTTGTCACTATGCACCAAAAATAAAACAGCATGAACAACCGTTATGACACGGAAAATATCTGAGCAGACGGTAAACCTTTTCCCTGGCCCCACCTGGCTCTTCCCCGCAAAGCAGCACTCAATCACTCCCAGAACACAATCTGCCTAAAGGTATGCACGGCATCATGATACGCAGTCAACACCCCCGTTAATACCCAACACAATACTGCAGCTAAGGTAAGAGAGCTCCAGAGCAGATCACAAGCTACGTCATCTGTCTGATTCAATGAAAATACCCGGCCCTTGTCTGCTTCAATGAAAGGCCACTGCCCTGATACTTCCCATTGTGCGATATTGCGTGCGTGCATGCATGCACGCATGCAGATCATTCTGCTGAAAGGTAATCGTTACTGGAAATACTGATGAGTGTGATCATCATGATGAATCTTTCCCTACCTACTGCAGGCAAAATTTTAGAAAAATACCGCGTGAATATTTCGCTGGGACTCGCCAGCCATGTTCCAGCGACCTGATCCGGGACTGATTTGCCCATGGGAACTGAATCTGATTTATCCATGAGCACAAACGTGGATCTGAACCTGAGCTTTTCCATGGGTATAATCGCATAGATGGAGATGGATGTTGGCAGGATGGATATGGAGATGTGATGGCCGTGACCACAATTGCAGACAGAGCTTCAGACAGCCCGGGCTGTTACATGATCAGGATGTATGAACCTCGGGCTTAAGCACAGTCGTATGATGGTCCCAATGGTTCAATGAAAGGCTGATTTATGAGGACGTTCACCTCTTAAGTTAGCTATAGCTAGCTACAGGGGCAAAATAAAACAGACCTCACGGTCTGTTTTATTTTCACATGATCTGAGCTGATCAACATTGATAATACAGGGTCGAACCGCTCTAGCAGCGCATATTGCGCCAGGATGGGTTAAACATACCTCTGATGCTCAAGTCCATCCCTGCTCAAAGTCTATAACCAGGCTTATGTGGGATAGAGAATTTCGGCACCGGGTGCCGACGGCAAGCATTCTGAGCAATGCTAAGGCAGTTTAGCCCTGTAAAATCAATTTCGTATCAGCCGGGCCGGAAAACGACCCGGTTAAAATCATGAAATGTATCTTTAACTGCATGCAGCCTCAGCTGCGGTGCAATTAGAATACGTAACGCATACCGGCAGAGAATACGTTCTCGTCGTAGGCTTCACCAGTAGCGCGGGCAAAGTTCTTGCCATCAGTCAGGTCGTTGTCGGTACCGGCGTCGAAGCGAGCCTCAGCCCATACGTTGAACTGTGGGTTGAGCTGCCAGTTGGCATATACAGGAACGGTAGCGGCCTTAACCTTGTCAGAACCTACCTCATACTCCTTGGTCAGGTAACCGGTGCGCAGGGCGATGCCGTTAGGTAAGGCATAACCAACTACAAACTCATAACCGGAAACAGTCAGGTCAACAGTCTCAGTACCCTGTGGAGCAGTAGGAACAGCAGAGGTGGAGAAATCACGTGACTGGTAAACACCAGCTACATATGGACCTAAGTCCAGGGAACCCCATGACAGACCAACAGCATACTGGTTGTAGTCGTCATAGCGCAGGTTGCTGCCAATGGCGTTCTGCCAGCTCTGACCGTTAGGACCAGCGCTCTCGCCGTCAGCAAAAGTGCCGTGCTCGAAGCCGGCGCGAACAGCGATTGGGCCAAATACTACGTCTGGGGAGGTGTAGCCGGCAGCGAAGGAGAAGGTGTTGCTCATGTCAGCAGACTCACCGTTGGCGAAAGCGCCATCGATGTGAGTGCCGTCCTTGGCTAAGGATAAGGAAGCGATGATGTCGAGGCCATTGCCGGACCACATGTACTGGAAGGTACCGTCGCGCTTGTCGTCGTTACCAGCCAGACCGGTGCATCCCCAGTCGTCGAAGATATCAGTCTGGGAGATGGCATACTTCATGGCAGGCTCAAAACGACCGGCCTTGAAGGAACCGAACTGACCAAAGTCCAGACCTACCCAGAGGTAACGGGCAGAGAAATTGTCCTGACCGTGAGCGTCGCCGTTAGCAGCTTCCCACTCGGCCTTGGCAAAAGCAGCAACGCCGTTGGTGATCTGGGAACGCATGTCGACACCGAGACGGCCGGAGGTCATCAGGGTGGTCTCTTCGTTGGATACGTTGCCAGTCTTGTCAGAGTAGATTACAGACTGAACACGGCCGTAAACGGCTAAAGAGTTGCCATCCTTGTCATAAACAGTGGCGGCAGAAGCGGTTGAAGCGATTGAAGTAGCAGCTAAAGCAGCAACAGCTAAAGCTAAATAGGACTTCTTCATAATGATTTTCTATCCCAAAAATTCTTTAAAACTAAAGAGTCAGCACGAATGTTTGTGCTGGGGTAAATATACCACTATTAAAATGCTTTTTGCCATTTCTGACACTTTTGGTAACTAGATACGATTATCCATCCTGTTGACCATGGGTGATCACTGTCACGCAATCATGATATATACGCGGTTTACTCTGATGTGCACTATGTCACATTTATCAGACACACAAGGATTCCAAAATTGTGCAAACTTGTCTGACAAGCCTTGATATTTTCGTTTTACCCCCACCTATTTAAATAAATTTATGCCCAATAACCGCTTATTTATCATAATTTAATCCCTTGATTAAAAGCTCCATGAACATTTTGGATTATTTTTCCAGTATTTGTGATCTACTTCAAATAAAACTTTCCCAGAGTTTTGAACTATAAAAAGCTCTCTAATTAATAGATCCATGTAAATATGTACATAATTCTTAGTCAAGAGTTAGACATATACCCTTGTAGTCTTGCTGCCCGGTGGCCTTCCTGGACGCCGTTTTGCAGGCATAGGTCCTACAAATGCAGCATGAAACTCTCTAGTATG
>NZ_JALKIK010000034.1:0-54561 GCF_023050955.1 Anaerobiospirillum sp. NML120511 | reverse complement strand
ACGCCATGCTCACCAAAAAGATGCCGTAAATCTGAATTTTTATGTATTTTGTAGACTAATGAGCTAATTAGTAGTATGTAAATTATAGTGAAGTAATAAAGCATATAATCAAACTGCCTTAAACATGAGAATCTGTATCATGAAAAATTATCGCAAAAAATTTCTATAACAAAATGCTTGTAATCGAGTACAGATTTTGTATAATAGCTCCTGCCACATACACAAAACAAAGTTGCAGGCCCCCATCACAGTTAGGTTCAAATGTTTGCACGACATGAGACCTAAACGGGGGCCTGATTCATTTCTGGCTCCCGCAAAATTCTCCTACCCTCTACCCTCTACCCTCTACCCTCTACCCTCTACCCTCTACCCTCTACCCTCTACCCTCTACCCTCTACCCTCTACCCTCTACCCTCTGCCTTTCGGCTGCCTCACTGAAGTCAGTCATATCGATATTAAATTTTTGACGTTACTTTTGTGCATAAAATCATTATGACCGACCTGAGAATGGTATTTTGGCGGCTTTGAATGGTATCTATGAGTGTGGGGTAAGATGTATGTTTTTTTACGTGAGAAGGAAATCTGGCTGTCCTCAATGATCATGCTGAGGCGCCGTTAGGATTAAGCATGTGATGACAGAGCTCAAGGCCCTGAAGAATTCATCTTCCGATACAGAATTTGCTTTATCAAAAGGTTAGGAAATGGCAGTATACGTAAACACTAATGTGAGCTCATTAAACGGCCGCAGGTATCTTAATAACGTACAGAATCAGCTGACGACCACATACCAGAGACTCTCGTCGGGTCTGAGAATTAACAGTGCCAAGGACGATGCCGCTGGCTTACAAATCAGCAGCCGTCTGACGACTCAGATCAACGGTCTCAACCAGGGTAACCGCAATACCTCCGATGGTATTGCTCTGGCTCAGACCATCGAAGGCGCCATGGACGAAATGACTGGTATGCTCCAGAAGATTCGTACTCTGGCTGTTCAGGCCAATAACGGCACCAACACTGCTGATGACCGTACTGCTCTGTCCAAGGAAGCTACTGCTCTGGCTATTGAGATTAGCCGTATTGCCACCCAGACCAGATTTGGTGGCAAGTTAGTGCTTGATGGTGCTGATGGTGGTCAAGCTGGCGGTGGTGGTGCTGCTGTAGAGAATACTATTTACGGTAAGGCAGCAGGTCAGCAAGGTCAGGCAGGTGGTGGCTCAAAGGGTACTCTTACTCTCCAGGTAGGTGCCAATAAGGGCGATACCATTACCTTTGACGTTCTCTCTGCAAAGTTCTCTCAGATTGCAAGAAACGGCGGTGTTGCAGAGGCTGATCTTAAGAAGTTTGCGGCCTTCGATGCTCAGGGCGCAAAAGCTGTAAACAATATCAAGCTCGATACTAAGGAAAATATTGAGCTGGTCATCGAATCCATGGATAAGATGATTGGTGCCATTGACAGCTCAAGAGCAGGTCTTGGCGCTTTACAAAACAGATTGGAAAGCTCAATTCGTAACCAGGCTAACGTTTCTGCCAACCAGTCTGATGCCCGCAGCAGAATTCGTGACGCTGACTTCGCCGAAGAGTCTGCCAACCTGTCACAGCAGTCCATTATCCAGCAGGCTGCTACGTCCATGCTGATGCAGGCCAATACACGTCCTCAGCTTGGTCTGTCCCTGTTAGGCTAACGCCATAACAGAATCAGATATCCTTATAAATTCTAAGATACAGAATTTGCTTTATAAAAGGTTAGGAAATGGCAGTATACGTAAACACTAATGTGAGCTCATTAAACGGCCGCAGATATCTCAATAACGTACAGAATCAGCTGACGACCACATACCAGAGACTCTCGTCGGGCCTGAGAATTAACAGTGCCAAGGACGATGCCGCTGGCTTACAAATCAGCAGCCGTCTGACGACTCAGATCAACGGTCTCAACCAGGGTAACCGCAATACCTCCGATGGTATTGCTCTGGCTCAGACCATCGAAGGCGCCATGGACGAAATGACTGGCATGCTCCAGAAGATTCGTACTCTGGCTGTTCAGGCCAATAACGGCACCAACACTGCTGATGACCGTACTGCTCTGTCCAAGGAAGCTACTGCTCTTGCCGTTGAGATCAGCCGTATTGCCACCCAGACCAGATTTGGTGGCAAGTTAGTTCTGGACGGTGCTGATGGCGCAGCTCAGGGTGGTGCTGCTGCGGTAGAGAATACTATTTACGGTAAGGCAGCTGCTGGTGCACCTGGTGGCGCTGGTGGTGGTGGCTCAAAGGGTACTCTTACCCTGCAGGTAGGAGCAAATAAGGGCGATACCATTACCTTTGACGTTCTCTCTGCAAAGTTCTCTCAGATTGCAAGAAACGGCGGTGTTACTGAGCAAAATCTGAAGAAATTTGCTGAGTTTGATGCTCAGGGCGCAAAGGCAGTCAAAAACATTAAACTTGACACCACAGAAAACATTGAGCTTGTTATCACCTCAATGGATGCTATGATTGCTGCTATTGACGGTTCCAGAGCTGGTCTTGGCGCTTTACAAAACAGACTGGAAAGCTCAATTCGTAACCAGGCTAACGTTTCTGCCAACCAGTCTGATGCCCGTAGCAGAATTCGTGACGCTGACTTCGCCGAAGAGTCTGCCAACCTGTCACAGCAGTCCATTATCCAGCAGGCTGCTACTTCCATGCTGATGCAGGCTAACACCCGTCCACAGCTTGGTCTGTCCCTGTTAGGCTAAGCCACGACATAAACCTGTACAAAACAGATCCTGGTAACAGGAGCTGTACCAAAGGCCCTCAGGTATTACTGCCCGAGGGCTTTTTTGTTCATAAATCATCGCAAGTTATCCCATTCAGTCAGAAGTCAAAATGCTGTGGCGTTGCAGGGGCAGAGCGTGTTTATTGAGTGTTTTCTTACTTTCGGGATCTTTTATCACTGACGTGTTTTGGGCTTTGCCTGATTGGTGGATGTTTGGTCGTGATGATGATTTTGTTTGACAGGACATTTGCCGGTAAGTCAGTACTGGTGCGGCTGCGTAGCAGGTAATAGCTGGTTGAGCTGGCCGTGGTTATGATCTGTGAGGTCAGGGTGAAGGGCGTGACCTTGTATGGATGGTCGCGTGATATGGGGCGCTTTTTTGTGGTGCGAGGGGCATGATTATGGGATAATCTGTCCAGTTTTCAGACATTAAAGGACGGTGCCATGGCTCAGGGTAAAGGAAACGACAGTGCAAAGGATGCAGCAAAGGACAGCTATCAGGTGCCTGCTCTTAAACCTGGCCAGTTTCATGTCAATGAGATTGTAATCAAGCGCAGCCGCTTTATTACCACCATTGCTCATACTCCATCAGTTGATGAGGCCAAGGCTTTTATTGATCAGGTCTCTCTTGAGTATAAAGATGCCCGTCATAACTGCTTTGCATTCAATGCTACAGCTCCCGGCTCTACAGCCTTCTGCGGCTGCTCTGATGATGGAGAGCCAAAGGGCACAGCAGGACAGCCTATGCTTAACGTAGTGCTGCACTGCGGAGTAGGTGAGCTTACTGCCGTAGTAACCCGTTACTTTGGCGGAGTGCTGCTGGGTACTGGAGGTCTTGTAAAGGCATATCAGGGATCTGTTCAGGAGGCACTGCAGACTCTGCCGGTTACCGAGCGTATGATTGCTGCCCGCATGAGCATTGGTCTGGAGCACCGCTACATACCTAAGCTGCAGCATATGCTGCCTGATTTCAGAGCTACTGTAGTTAAGGAAAACTACGCTGAAATAGCTTATTTCGACATAGTTCTGCCTGTACACGAGGCCGATAATCTCGAGCGTGTGCTGGTCGATATGACCAAGGGCTCACTAAAGATTATCGCCCGTACCTGATAATGCCCGCTCATAACACTCTGACAGCTCTGTGTGCAGGTTATGGGCGGTGAGTGTTGTCTTACGAGGAGCTGATGGCAGGATGGTTATCATCCTGTCTTCACCATGATTTCATGGCATGCTCATGCTCATGCTCATGCTCATGCTCATGTTCACGCTCGTGCTCGTGCTTATGCCTGTGCTCACGCTTGTGTTCGTACTCATGCCTGTGCTCATGCTCGTGTTCAGGTTCATGAGCCTGTTGGCTGGTGTTGTTTATCCGTGGCTTACAGGCCATATCAGTTTCAGTATATATTTCACCCACAGTTGATTTTTGCAGGGCGGTCCTGTCCTGTGCGCATGGTCCTGAGTGCCTGAGTGCCTGACTTCAGTAATTTGTGGAGCTGTCAGTCTGAGCATTAAGCCTGCATTGCAGCATTTTCCGACGGGAACAGGTGCTGCTGTGCTTCATTAAGATTTGTGAAAACATTAGTTGAGAACAGCCTGCGTTCTGGATATTTCCAGAGTTCACATGTTATTACCGTAAGGCTGATTTGAGGGATATGGCTATGGCCAAAGACTTGAGAATGGACATAACCGGACTGCGAGCCATCGCAGTTTTGTCGGTAACCATTTACCATCTGGTGCACGTCCTCACACCTGAGTTTACCTGGATGCGAGGTGGCTTCCTCGGTGTAGACATCTTCTTTGTGATCTCCGGTTATCTGATGACCATGATCATTATGAAGGGTGTGGAAAAGGGCAACTTCAGTCTTTATGACTTCTATAAACGAAGAGCTCAGCGTATCTGTCCTGCTCTGATGGTTACGGTCATAGTCTTCGTACTTCTGGCCATGCTCCTGATAGGTGAAGGCGATCTCAAGCGCATGACCCGCGAGGCATTCAGCGCACTGCTCTTTGTCTCCAACATGTACTTTGCCCAGAAGACAGACTACTTTGGCAATTCGGCTCTTGATCAGGCTTTCCTGCATACCTGGTCACTGTCTGTTGAGTGGCAGTTCTACATGTTCTACCCGCTCATAATTCTGGGTCTGCGCCGTATCATGGATATCCCGTCCATTGGACGTACCATTCTGGTAATGACAGTTCTGTCCGTAATCATGGCCAGCTACCTGACTACCAATTATCCACGCTACTCATACTACATTCTGCCATCACGAGCATTTGAAATGCTATTTGGTGGTCTGGCCTGGTTCTATCCTTTAAGCTGGTTCCAGAGTGCAGCCCGTCGTGGTGCCTTGCCTGACTTCCTGGCCCGCCTTATCAGCTCCATTACTCCAAGGGCCGCTGAAGCCGGTGGTCTTATCATCATATTTGTCTCTCTGGCTTTTGTTGATGATGCCCATGGCTGGCCTACCTTATGGGCTCTGCCACCATTATTCGGTGCCTGGCTGTGTATTGCTGCCAACAATACCAACTCGCTGCTGCGCAATGTAGTCTTCCAGAAGCTTGGTCTGTGGTCTTATGCCATTTACCTTGCTCACTGGCCATTAATCGTCTTTGTAACCAAGCTGGGCTTTAATGTCTGGTGTCTGGAGCTGCTGATTCCTATCTTCATTCTTGGTGTGCTGCTGCACTATCTGGTGGAGAGAAGACGTAACTTTGGCTGGGTATTCTTTGGCGTATACGTAGCCACTGTCTGTGGAACCTGGAGTGTAGCCAGCTACGGTGCTACTTTCCGTCTTAATCATGAGGTAACCCGCTACGCCCAGTATGGCGGCCATACCGTACCTTTTGAGGGTAAGGTTAACTCCATTGGCGATCTGGAGCGCAAGCCTGACTTCGTGCTTATTGGTGACAGCTTTGCCCGTCACTATGCTCTTGATCTCATTGACCGTGGCCTGCATGTAGTGACCGTATTCCGTGACGGCTGTTATTCATGGCGCGCCTATGTCAACCGTCGCTCTGAGGGTTACATAGACAAGAAGTGTGCTACCCGTTATACCCATGCCAAGAAAGCTGTAGCCGATAATCCTGACCTTCCTGTAGTTATTGCTCAGGACTGGCCACGTTACCGCAGCTCTCTGGTACGCCGCAAGAATGATTACCAGGTACCGGAGCACCTTTTTGATCAGGCTGTAATCCGTGATTTGGAGCTCATGGCCCGTCAGTTTAAGGATCGCAAGGTATATGTACTGGGAACTCCTCGTCAGACCGTATTTGATGTGGGCAGTACCTGTATGTTCCTGCATGCTCTTGAGAACCCTCTCAGTCAGTTCCTGAGATCGCACTTTACCTGCATCAAGAACAAGGAGCTCAACGAGATTCCTTTCAACGACATACTTTATAAAGCCATTTCTGAACTGCCTCAGAATAAGGGTCTTGATGAAAAGGACTGGCCGGTAAAGTATATCGATCCAAACGATGCTATCTGTGTTGATGGCAACTGCGAGATCCTGGTGGGCAAGTTTATTCCTGTATATCAGGACGGTCTGCATTACTCATGGGCCGGCTCCATCAAGGTTGTTTCCTACATTCTTTCTCAGATTGGTGTAGATCAGGGCCGTGTCCGTACCGAGTTTGAAGATGAGAATATTCCATCTCCTGAAGCTGGTGAAGCTCCTGAGGGATATGCTGACGATGCTCCGCCTCCAGATTATGACGACGCCGACAAAAAGGATGAGTCCGATGATGGTTCATCATCTTCAAAGCCTGCTGTTGAGCTGACCCCTGAGCAAAAGGAAAAGCAGCTTGAGAAGGCCGGTCTTGCAGGCGACAACTACGTCTCTGATGAGAATCTCTAAATTCTGAAATGAAGTTTCGGGCCATGGCCTGAAATAACAAAGCCCTCTGTCTGAAAAGTAGACAGAGGGCTTTGCTTTTTCAGGCAGCTTCAAATCTGCTCTGTTTGATTAGAGGTCAGGGCTTCTGGTCTGAGATAAGCCCGGTCATGCAATTGCTGTAAGCTGCGCAAAGGCATCGTGCTCAACAAGTACCTTGATACCAATACCCAGCAGTACCAGGGCTCCAATGGTGTTAAGAAGGGAATCAAGGCTACGCAGCCTGGACAGGGCCTGCCCCATGGAAAAACCGCACTGGGAGCATACGGCACAGATAAGGCCGATGATAAGTGCTGGCAGCATAATGCTGTCACTGACCAGACCATAAGATACTCCTACAGCAAGAGCATCAAGGGAGGTTGCTACAGCCATGGCAAGCAGGGTATTAATACCAATCATCATGAGGCGGCAGCGATCGCTTTCAGATGAGCAGTTCTGATCTGAGTCTTGCTCATCGTCTCTTTTGCCCCATGCTTCTTTGAGCATTTGGGCTGATACCCCTGCCAGCAGGACAAAAGCTATCCAGTGATCAAAGGCTGCTACCTTGTCATGCAGTCGATTTCCGGCGATAAATCCCAGTACCGGCATAAAAAACTGGAAAAAGCCAAAGCTCAGAGCCACCGAGCTGCCGGTTACCATGCGCTGGACACGGCTCATAGGGCAGCGTCCAGCTATGAGTGAGCACACGAAAGCATCAACAGACAATGCCAGTGCTGTAAATATGATTTCCATAAGGGACATAATGCCCTCCAAAACAGATCCTGTGCGGCGGTCAGTTCAGGCCGCATTAATACCGGCAGGACATAAAGCCCAGCATGGTAAACAGGTGCCGATATTACAACTAATCAGACAGCTTTTACAAATAATGAGCACGTCATTGCTACCTGGACAGGAATCGAACAGACTGCAGTCCTGACACATGCGCAACCAGCGTGGGGCGTCATATTGTGCATCACGATAATACATTTAGAATCTTGTATGTGTTTAGTTGGCGATGTATTGCAGGCGACAGCACTGGCATGCATAGAGGAGCTGGGGGCGTGTGGGGAGGGGATTAAAGCGCCAGGAGAGTAATAAATGGGAGATGCACTGCCATGAGGTGGCCAGGTGCATTAGCAGGCATATGCTCATGCCTGCCGGCGTTTAGTTCGTCGGTTGAGGCATATGTGCAGGCATATGCTCATGCCTGCCAGCGTTTAGTTCGTCGGTCGAGGCATATGGCAGGCATACGCTAATGCCTGCCGGCGTTTAGTACGTCGGTCGAGGCATATGTGCAGGCATATGCTCATGCCTGCCGAAGTTTGGTACGTCGGTCGAGGCATATGTGCAGGCATACGCTCATACCTGACGACGTTCAGAACGGCGGTTGAGGCATCTGCAGGCAAAGGTGCATGGTTGCATACGCGCCCAGGCCTGCTGTCATGAGCATGGATGTGCTGGGGAGGGCAAGCCAGCGTGGCGTGCCCTGAGCTGTAGCTGGGCTACCATCATCATGGGTAATGGTGGCCCTCCCTTGTTTGGCTGGTTTAGCCAGGATAGCGGCTGTTATTCAAATGGGTAGTGGATGTGCCAGCGTGTGCGCAGGCTGTCCATGACATGCATGACATCAAGGGTTTCCTGATGAGTCATTTCCGGACACTCAATGGCGCCTTCCTTGATGGCCTTGAGACAGGAGATTACCTGATGCTCATAGCCGGAGACCTGCTCTGGCAGTGGCAGTTCTTCAATCTTCTTGTGATCAGCATTGAAGATCTCAACCTTTTCAGGATTGTTGATGTTGGTAACCACCATATAGCCCTTGTCACCGTAGATAATGCCATTACGGTCTGCAGGGCCCATGGCTGTAGCATGCAGGGTGGCTGCCTTGCCATCAGCAAAGATCAGAGTCATGCTGTCAATCATGTCGACACCGCTTTCGCCTTTGACGCAGGTGCCGCTGATTTCCTTGATGTCATGACCAAAGAACATCATGGCAAAATTGATTGGGTATACACCAAGGTCAAGAAGGGCACCACCAGCCAGCTCTGGCTTGAAAATACGCTCCTTGTTAAAGATTCGGTAGCCCAGATTGGCGGTTATGGTATGGACAGAGCCTATTTTGCCGTCTTTAAGAGCCTGAGCAATGATACGGCGTGATGGCATGTAGCGGGTCCAGATAGCCTCGGTAACAAGGGTGTTCTGCTCACGGGCATAAGCAAGCACCTCACGGGCCATTTTCTCATTGGCGGTGAAGGCCTTTTCTACCAGAAGAGCCTTTTTGTGCTTCAGGCAGAGCATGGCATGGGTATGATGTTCTGAATGAGGAGAGGCAATATAGATAAGGTCCACAGCAGGATCAGCTGCAAGCTCTTCATAAGAGCCATAGGCTACAGGCATGTTGTGCTTGCGGGCAAATTCATGGGCGCGCTCAACAGAGCGTGATGCTACAGCATAAAGCTCGATCTCAGGATGCTTGAGACCATTAAGTGTGTCAGCCATTTTGGCTGCAATTCCGCCGGCGGCAAGGATACCAACTTTCATCAAATTAAACCTCACATGCTTATCTGGTTAACAGCAACAGCTGTAATGTTACCTGGTAACATACTCTAACAGCATATAAGTGTATGTCTCAATACCCACTTTTTACAAACATGTGTACAGTCACGCAAATATGATAAAAGCCGTTCAAACCATGCCACTTGAATACAAGTAAATACCGGTAAAAAGGTGTTTATTTAACAGCGAGACATCACTGCGAATTTCCGTAACCCTTTTATCAGATACGCAGCACAGCCCTCAGCCATCACCATCATCGATACTGTGCACATGCGTATGCACCAGCGTCTGCATCTTCATTTGAACCTTAGCCCTCGCCTGCATCTGAACCTGTGCCAGCATCTTCACATTCACCTGTGCCTGCATCTGAACCTGTGCCAGCATCTTCACATTCACCTGTGTCGGCATCTGAACCTGCACCGGCAAGTGACTGAGTAAGTCATAATTCTGCTTGCGACACCTGCAAAGCAAAAGGGAGCCCTGTCTGGGCTCCCTTTTAGCTTAAACTTAACTGTTTTGTAAAGCGACAGTGTTTATGCGCGGGCACTGCAAAGAAAGTACTTAGATTGATGGTACATCGCTTTCAGCCTGCATGGCTTCCTGTTCTTCAGCCATGCTCTGACCCTCGGCACCGCCAGCTGCAGCGGCAGCCGATGGGGCAGGCTCTTCAGTGCTGTTAGTCTCGGCAGCAGACATGGAGTTTGCTGCATCATCCTCACCTGCTGGAGCGACAGCATCATCGGTATCAGCTCCGGCATTGGCCTCAGCGGCAGACGGAGCACTTTCGGCGGCATCAGTCTTAGCGCTTGCGCTGTCTGCAGTATCGGCGGTGGCAGCGGTATCAGCTGCTGCGGTATTATCTGCGGCAGTATTTTCTGCGGCTGGTGCGGCAGCTGCTGGAGCAGCTATGGTGCTGGTAAGGTCAATGACCTTGTTGCCTACTGGCTGAGCACTGTCATCAACGTTAACACGTGGGGTGACTACCAGAGTAAGCTCATCGATTGGGCCTGAGGTAAAGGTGGTCTGGTACAGATAGCCGTGGGTAAGAACATTGAGCGGCTCAAAGTTCTTGTTGTCCTCATTGGCATCAAACTCGGGAGTTACACCAAGGCTGCTCAGAACAGTATTGGCAAGCTTCACATCAGCTGCACTGTCAAACAGACGCTCGTTGGTAAGAATGAAGGTACGGAAAGCTACAAGACTCTCTGGAGGCAGGCCCTCAGGGTAGCGGGTCTGAATCTGTACACTCTGCAGCTCACGGGAGTTTGGCTTTGCGGTGCCTTTCATTTCAACAGCAGTGGACAGCACGGCTACAAAGCCCTCTGGGGTGTCATTGGCATTGGCTGTAGGCAGGGAGGTGTCCTGCTCATTGATAAGGCTGTTAAAAGTATCACGGAAAGCCACAGGATCCTTTAAAGGATTAGAGATATTTGCTGCAATGGTGGCATTTGAGGCGTGCTCAGACTCCTGATACCAGGACCATCCGGCTGAGGCGAAATAATAGGCGGCAATGACCAGAGCCACGATACGCAGATTGCGTCTTACGCGGTCATTTTTCTGCTCCTTGCTGCACTGGCCGTCAGAGCAGTTGCTCTGTGATTTTTCCTGAGCACTTCTGAGGTCGTGAACTCGTCCATCTGGTGGTACTGGCTTAAAATCCATGGTCTTTACGTCCTGTGAAAACTAAGTGACACGCTATTCTATCATGGTCAGACTTCAGTCCAGTGTTCCAGCCCCGTGCATGTGACAGCGCTCACTGATGATTTGATGAACTGCACAGAGACTCAATTACGGTCAGGTGTTCAAATGCGGGAAGATGGATGATGCATATTACGCTGCTTTCCAACTGTTATAAGCACGATGATGCATCTTATACTGCATGTTTATTTGGCCATAACTCTTATGATGAGCAGCCAGTGAACCTGTGGCTGAGAGGGCTGTGTAGGACGTCTGGCCATACAGGGATCACCTTTGTAAGACGCGCAGGTATGAGCACAGATATGCACAGACAGGGCGATATAAGCTGAGGTATTAGCAGTTTATGGACGGAGCTAATTGCCCGGCTGCAGTGACAAGTGCTTACGGCAAAGGGGTTTAGATTAATCGCCGCAGAATCGATATCTACAAAATGTCTTTATAAAACAATTTATTTTACAGGAGCATCATAAGCATAAATCATAGCGTATATGCCCATAATGCTGGCGAATCCGGGCATAAATCATGGCATATCGGCCCATAATGCTGGCGAATCCGGGCATAAATCATGGCATATCGGCCCATAATGCTGGCGAATCCGGGCATAAATCATGGCATATCGGCCCATAATGCTGGCGAATCCGGCCATAAATCATGGCGTATAGGCCCATAATGCTGGAGAATCTGCCCATAATGCAGACGCATTTTCGCATAATGAAGGGCGTATCTGAGCGCGATTTGGCCGTGCATACTATGGATGAAGCACTGCGTGCGCGCAATATGGATGGTCTGGGGGTAAAACAAAGGCGGTCAGAATGCATCTGCCATTATGGTGATGCAAGCTGACCGCCTGTAATTTTTTTCTTGATTCTTTGCAGAATATTTTAGAAAGCAGGTGATACCAGAATAATCAGGGAGCGGCTGTTGACCTTAATCTTATCGCCGGCATTGTAGCGTGGCATGGTAAAGATGTTAACCACATCATCTGGCAGGTTATCGGCTGTGTCTACCAGCAGGCTCCACTGGCGCTTGGAGTTGCGTGGCAGTGGTGGCAGCTCTACATCAAGATCTTCCCAGTAGGCGTTAACAAAGATGTAAGCATAAATGCTGTATACGCCCCAGTAGGCCATCAGACCGATAGTGTGGGAGTTATCGGACCAGTCAGGCTGGAATGGCTTGACGCCGTGCCACTGCAGACGGGTATTGCGCAGTACACCATCGAGCATGGTGTAGTTGCGACGGCGCTGGGCATTGGCTGAAGCACGGGTTCTGATGGTACGACGGCGGATCATCTGACGGGTAAAGTGCAGCATCTCCTTCTGGCGTTCATTGAGATCCCAGTTCATCCATGAAATTTCATTGTCCTGGCAGTAGGCATTGTTATTGCCGTTCTGAGTACGAAGAATCTCATCGCCCATGAGGATCATAGGAGTACCCATCGACAGTACGGTAAGTGCCAGCATGTTCTTGCACTGACGCAGGCGCAACTCATTGAGATGCTCGTTATCAGTCTCACCTTCTACTCCGTAGTTGGCAGAGTAGTTGTCATTATTGCCGTCACGGCACATCTCTCCGTTGTCCATATTGTGCTTGTAGTTATAGGACACCAGATCGTTGAGAGTAAAGCCGTCGTGACAGGTGATGAAGTTAATACTCTTCTGAGGATCGATTTCACGCTCATTGTAAATGTCAGGTGAACCGATAAGACGCAATACAAACTTTTTAATAGAGTTACTGTCGCCACGGATAAAGCGGCGTACATCATCACGGAACTGACCGTTCCACTCTCTCCACTTGGAACCGGCAATGTTGCCCAGCTGGTACAGACCGCCGGCATCCCATGGTTCGGCAATAATCTTGGCATCAGCCAGACGTACATTGTGGTCAATATCAAGAAGGGCAGGAGCATTGTGCAGCGGAGTACCATTGGCATCACGGGCCAGAATGGATGCAAGGTCAAAACGGAAGCCGTCGACATGCATCTCCTCCTTCCAGAAAATCAGGGAGTCGAGAATAAGAGAGCGTACTACAGGGTTATTGGCATTGAGGGTGTTACCACAGCCTGAGTAGTTGTAGTGATCGCCCTGGTCATTCATGATGTAGTAATTGCGCTTGTCAAAGCCCTTGAAGCAGTAGCATGGGCCGTTGGCATCACCCTCGGAGGTGTGGTTGTAAACCACGTCCAGAATCACTTCAATACCGTTACGGTGCAGTGCCTTGACCATGTCACGGAACTCATCAAGCGGACCCATTATGGATTTGTCTGAGGAGTAGGCCTCGTGCACGGCAAAGAAGCTCATAGGGCAGTAACCCCAGTAGTTTTCCTTGCCCGGAAGAGCATCATACTTGTCGTACTGATAGACAGGCAGGAGCTCTACAGCGGTGATGCCCAGATCAACAAGGTATGGAATCTTTTCGATAAGACCACGGTAGGAGCCACGTATATCAGGAGCAACACCAGAGCTTGGGTGGGCAGTAAAGCCCTTGACGTGCATCTCGTAGATAACAGTCTTGTTCAGAGCATGCTTAGGAGCGCAGTCCATACCCCAGTTGTAGGTTGAGGTATCAACAACTACAGAGCGGGCAGCATTGGCAACATTACGGGCCTCATCAGTGGTCTGGAAGCGCTCATAGCTGTCAGGGAAGACCACACGCTTGCCATAAGGGTCAATCAGAACCTTGCCGATTTCAACGTGGCTGGCAGCGTATTTGTAGGTACGGACAGCCTCACGGACACGCCAGGCATAAATCTGACCTGCGCCAATACCGTGAACAAAGACATGCCAGTAGTAAACAGAGCGGTAGAGCTGTGAGGACAGGGAAATTACCTGAGGATCAGGGTCATTGATATCTTTAAACAGCAGCAGCTCGATAACTGAGGCAGCAGGACAGTACACGGCAAAGTTCACACCGCCATTTTCAATGGTGGCACCCAGCTTGTTGCAATGTCCCTGAGAGACTACATACTTGTTCAAAGCTCTTCTCCGGCTTATTTCGTAAGCGTAATTAAAATGACACCTGACCTGCGGTCAGAACCTGATGAAAATCGTTGTGACGGGAAATTCAGTTTTGATGGCAATGAACATGCCACAATGAAGTCGGCAGCTTTCAGGTCCTGAATAATGCCTGACTCAGGACGGCTCTTTCCAGGTTAATGCTGACCGGGCTGTACCATGGCATCATGAAGATCACTGAATCTGACAATGCAATCACAGTAACAGCCTGCATACAGATCCAGTAGGGATAATGAAAATGAGGCTGATAAGAAAATCTGATATTTACCTGCCGACAGTAATTCTGTTTGCACAGATGCAGGTATGGCTAAGGTGCGGATTGCATATCGTGCTTTGCACATCTTGCACACTCAAGTCAGTACATTATGAATAGTGTCTGTCTGATCAACCCTGTACTGTCAGCAGTCCGTAAATGCCATTGCTGCCATTTAATCCTGACAGATTCCAGGTATTTTTGGCTGGCTATATTGTGACATCAAAAGCCAAAAAATCAAGGAAAAATTAAGCCATGAGGCGCCCGCATCCGGTATCTATTATGTGTCGACAAATGGGGACAGCAAGGGTGATTGCATCCCTTTGAAAGTGCAGGGGAAAGAGCTGGGCACAGGGATGATTGTCCGCCCGATAATGGCAGCATTGGTATGAGAAAAGTACCAGCTGAAAGTACCGGAAAGAAGCAGTCACCTGTCCCGATATTCGGCTGAAATTTGTCCAGACATGTGTCCAGACATTTGGGGCATAAGCTGATGCCCCATTCGGGCTGCACAGGCTTGGGGCATCACTGATGTTTCCGGTTATTTCTGCGCCGTGCCCAGTCCGTGCCCGGCATGCCTTGCAAGGCATTTGCAGGTGCGTGCAACCAGTATGGCTGCCGGAGCATGGGAGGGTATCCGATATGGCTGCATGTCTGGTTTTGGTAAGCATCAGGCGACTGATGGTGCAGGGATGAAATTTATCGGGCGTTTGGACAGGGCCTGGGATAAACTATCGAACAGGCGCAGGCACTTGAGTTTGCCCGCTAACTGTCATGTACCGGATCAGGGTCGGTAAACGACCTGATTCTGAGTCTGAATCCTGATCTGAATAAGAGCTTGAATTTGAGGCTGAGCCGGGTGCTGCTGGTGCCTGGTGGTGCAATGGCAGCGGCGGGGATGAAGATGGTGACTGTGCTGCCGGGGCGGCTGTACAGCCGCTTAGCTTTCTTACACCAACAGTGAGGCCTTCAATGGAGCTGAGATTAGATAATATAGCCGCTCTGGCTTTAAATACCCAGGCTCTGGGTGTAAAGCAGAACCTTGAGCAGATTCTCAAGGCTGCAGGTGAGGCGCTTGAGCAGGGAAAAAATGCCCTGTTCTGCGGTGAGCTGGTCGCATCAGGCATGGAGTGCAATGATCTTTTCTTAAGCAAGGCCTTTATTGCCCGCGTGCAAAAGGAAGTGCGCGCCTTCCAGCAGCAGCTGCCTGCTGATTTTGTTGTTGGTCTGGGCATGCCTGCAGTTATGACAGCCTCATGTTTTGCCGATGAAGAGGCTTTTGCTGCAGCTGTGGGCGTTGATGATGAGGAGGCATGTGCCGAGGCCGGGTACTATGGTCTTGAGCATGGTCCTCTGGGATCAGCCTATGTGCTTATGACCCGTGATGAGGTGCTCTTCACCGCTCCAAGCCGTCTTAAGATGGAGCATTCCCGTACTGACTACAGTGTGCGCTATTTCTATCAGGCCTATGAGTTCCCGGGCTTTGATCTGGTCAAGGGCTATGTAGCTCAGATCGGAGGCAAAAAGGTACTGATAGCCTTTGGTGATGCCGGTATTTTCTGCGGTCAGCAGCTGGTGGATTACGTCTCCGCCCATCACGATGAATTTGCTTTTATTGTGGTCCCTGAGGCTTATGGCTATGAGGTGGAGCTGCCGCAGAATTATGAGCTCGAGGCTCTGACTCTTGCTACTACCTTTGATTTGCCTGTAATCAGGGTTAATAACCTGGGCTGCGAGGGCGGCGGTACCATTTATGACGGTCAGTGTCTGTTCATTGCTGATGGTGAGGTTAAGGCCCGCAACCAGCTCTTTTCTTTCCGTCCTTATGAAATTGTAGGAGTTGAGCGCGGAGTTGAGCCTCATCTGCATCAGTATGATGAAATGCTCAAGGCTGTGTCCCTTGGTCTTTATGACTGGATGAAAAAGACCCGTTCAAAGGGTTTTGCTCTGTCCATGTCCGGAGGGGCCGACTCTGCTCTGTGCGCATCATGTGCTGCTCTGTCCCATGTCCATGCCTTAAGACATCTGGGAGTAAAGCAGTATGCTCAGGAGCTCAAGGACCTTGGTATCAAGTGTAACTACGAGGCTCTGATTGCCGAAGTATCAGCCCTAGCCGGTGAAGAGCGCGATGGCTGTCTGGTATCTCCAGTGGTCATAGACAAGGCTGTCGAGGTACTCAAAAAGTATGTCATACCAGAGGTGCTGGTCTGTGCCTATCAGGGCTCTGAGTACTCAGGTTCCGTAACCAGAACCGCAGCTGAGGAAATGACCCGCTGCCTTGGTGCCTCCTTCATGCACTGGTCTATTGCTCCAATGGTCAGCGACTATGTTGGTACTCTGAACAAGGCCCTTGGTTATGAGCTGGACTGGTCAACTGATGACATAGCTCTGCAGAACATTCAGGCCCGTTCCCGTCTGCCTGGCATCTGGCTGCTTGCCAACCACAAGGGCTTCCTGCTCATAGCCACTTCCAATCTGTCTGAGGCCGCAGTAGGCTACTGTACCATGGATGGTGATACCGCTGGCGGCCTGTCTCCAGTAGCAGGCATAGGCAAGAGCACCATCTTGAAGATCAATCGCCGTATCATGCAGGATGGCATTGGTCTTGACGGTTATGAGCAGCGCTTTGCCATTCCGGCTATGAGCTACATTGTGGCTCAGGCCCCAACAGCCGAGCTTCGTCCAGGCGGTGAGCAGACTGATGAAAAGGATCTCATGCCATATCCGCTTCTGGATACCATTCGCAGTCTTTTTGCTCAGGAAAACCTGCTGCCTGATGAGATTGAGAATCTGCTGGTCAGTGAGCGTGACGGTCAGTTTAAGGACGTAACCAGCGACCTTGGTCTGTCCAATGAAGACATTGGGCGTTTTGTACGCCGCTTCTTTGCTCTGCTGCAGCGCAATCAGTGGAAGCGCGAGCGTTATGCCACCGGCTTCCACATCGAAAAGGACGATGGCTCTCCAAAGGGCTATCTGCGCCTGCCAGTGCTCAGCGCTTCCCTGTGCAGCTGATGCCTTTCCAGGCCCGTCAGTACGCATGCATCTGACGCAGCTGTGTCAGCGCTTCGCTAAGCGTCTGCATCTCATGCAGCCGCCACCAGACAGAGGCGGCAGCCTGCCCTGTCTTCTGGCTGACCGGCCTGGCACCGGCCGCCGCCGGACCTGATGAGCCCTGTGCCTTGAGCACATAACAAAAGCCCCCGCAGTGTGCTGCCTGGCAGCATGTTGCAGGGGCTTTTGATCTTTTCAGGCAGGAGCTGCTCCTTCAGTGCACCGCAGTGAGCTGTTCTGAGTGCGATCTGCAGGCTGAGACGGGCCAGATTCTGCGACAGCTCAGCTTCAGTCCGTGACTGACAGGCTGAGGAAGTGCAGCTGACCTGCAGGCCGGGACTTGAGAGAGTAACGACGGCTGACATGTTGGCCGGGACCGACAGGCTGGGGAGGTGCAGATGACCTGCAGGTTGAGACTGGCGGGCTGGGGAAGTGCAGCTGTCCAGCTTCAGTCCTCCCGGGCCTCATCACTGCTGTAAATTGATACGGCATTGTTGCGGCCGTTGAGCATAAGCATGCCGGCAAACTCAGGACGGGTCAGGACAAAGTACTGACAGGCGCACTCCATGGCACGACCCAGATCCCAGCTTAAGAACTCCAGATAACCATAGCTGGTGCCGGTAGAGCGTCCAATTACGGTTATGAAATTAGGGGAAACACACGCCCTGATCCGGATCACAAAATTTAGGGCAGCATGGCCAAGCATAAAAAGGACCACGTGTGAAACTTAACGAGTTGCATTTGCTGATAGTGCCAGCTTGTCACTAAAACGCTTTCTTAAGAAATTTGATTAATAGAAATAAAAGGTTGATCTATATCTCACTTTTAGATGGTGGATTGTCATCCTCTCAAGGATACCCCTCATAAAACAAAAAGACATGGCTTATTTACCTGAATCTTGCATATGCAAGAATAATCAAAAAACAAAAGAGGTAAAGCCATGTCCAGCAGTTACTTTACACCAAATCAGGCTGATTTAGTATCATCAGCACCTGCATTCTACAGTCAGGAAGTGAGCACTGAGTATCATGTTCAGTCATATGACATGAGCCTCTCTATTAATAATGAGACCTCGTGCTACCGCATTTCTATGCCCGTAGAAGACGGGGAGGGGCACAGGGCTCAGGTCACCTCTGACATTGACCAGTACGCCATAGCACATGTTGCTTTTGACTTTGAGAACAGCTTTGAACTCATTGCCTTGAGCACTCCTCCGAATGAGGACGTTTACAGCCTGATTGAGTCACTGGTCAATGATATGCAGTCCGCATTGACTATGCGGGTTGTTATGGAACACCCGGGCTTGCTTTCATGTGTACAAGGTATTTACAGGGTTGCCAGCTCTGCTCTAATCAAAGATCCAAGGAAACACCAGCAGACCATATACCCATTACCTGTGATTTTAACTGTTGCTGTGCTGGCAAGGCTCTGTGGATTCTTTACCAACAGAGAAATAGCCTTGTTTTACAGGTCTTACCGAGGAGTTATCGGTTATCTGATTGGCATCCCGCCAGACGAGTTCTCCGCCAGCAGGGAAACTATACGAAGGGCTCTTAAGTGTTGCAGTCCCGATACGCTCGAGCGCATCTTCTTCAAGTTCTTTGGCAGAAAGATTCGCAGCTCTGAGTCTAATGAGGGGCTTTTTAACACGGACCTCAAGATATATGCTTTTGATGGTCAGGAAAACCGTTCTGGCTACGTAAAAGGTAATCCTAACAGGATGGTCAAGGGCAATCATATTGTTTCTCTCGTAGAGGGAGGAAGCAACATGGTGGTGGCTTTTAAGAACGTTGATAAAAAGAACAATGAGGTGCAGGCATTCCTCGATATGCTGGCCATGATTGACGATGCATCAAAGTGCTTATTTACCTGTGATGCTCTGAACTCAAGAAAAGGTGTTCTTGAGGCAGTTCTTGCTAAAAACGGTCATTGTGGCCTTAAGCTTAAAGGCAAAAGCATTCTGCTCAAGGAAATTAAGGGTGTGTTTGAGTCTAATACCCCCTGTATAGATGAAATGGAATTTATTGCCACTGAGACTGGAGGCAAGATTGCTTTCCACACCATCTCCAAATTTGCTTTGACAGAAAACAATGTGCCTTCTTTATCAGACTGGAAAGGCATAACTACCGCTGTCAGAGTCAGTACAATTCGTCAGCGCATAATCGATGGCAGAAGCGTATCCAGCTCAGAGAAAACCTACTATATGGCATTTACGACTGACAATATGGAGGTTATAAAGAAAACTATTACTGAGACCTGGTGTTGCGAGACTATGCATTACACTAATGACGTTGTGTTTATGAGCGACAGGATGGCTATTACTGACAAGGCTCATATAGGCGCCAAGAACGCTATGAACAAGGTTGCCTACAATGTAATTTCGTTTTGCAGGAGTAAAGCTGATAAGTTTGATGAGAGGCCATTTGTCCATCACCTGAAGAAAAACGCAGTATGTCCACTGTATGCAGTAGCCTCTTTATCAGATTTCTTGACCAAGTGTCAGGGTTATGAGCTTAAACCTTTAGCACAATGCAGCTCATTTAAACTTGAACAGATTTTTAACAGGTCTGATTTATGCTTTGTCGAGTCAGCATGATTTTTGTGATCTGGATCAAGGCGTGTGTTTCCCCTAAGATGCAGTCATATCATGAAAGCCTTGCATTATAGATACTGCAATTACAGCTCCGTAAACGTTTGCATTCCCGTTCTTGTGCGATTCTATACTGTCAATAATGACTAAAGTGTTTGTTTGCGTACGGATTGATTAATACTGATTTTCAGTATGTCATTGCAGCATCAGTCCAGACCATGTTTGAGATCTATGGCTGCTGAAAAAGCAAAGCTTCCGACTGCTGCCTCTCAGGTATCCTGCAGGCGGCTGCCGGACAGGGGGTACGGCTGGATGCCGTTCTACAGGTTGTTTGCATGCTGCTGCGGCACAGGGCCTGGACTGGGCTGGTAATAAGGAAGTTGGGCCCGGAGGAGCGCAAAATAAAAGAGCCATGACGCTGCGCTGTGGGCAGGGGCATGGCTCGTGTGATTTGTTTTTGGGTTGCGTGCTGCGGCGGGCAGCGGTGCGGCCGCTTATCAGATCTTGAAGTACCTGAGGTTTTCAATGAGGTTATCAAGGCGCTGTGAGGTATTAATGAAGATATCTCGGGCTCCCTTGGCTACATTGTTCACCTCTGAGGCTTCATGGGTAATATCCTGCATGTTGTTGGAGATATCAGTTGAGGCGGCTGTCTGCTGCGATGCTGCTGTGGCAATCTGACTTATCTGAGTGTTAACCTCGTTTACGTGGCTCAGTGCCTGAGAGAGGGTCTCCTGAACGGCGCTGCTTGAGGCTGCTACTTGTGACATGTTGTCCAGATTGGTCTTCATGGCATCGGTAGCAAGAGAGGTCTCACTCTGAATTCGGTCGACCATGCCCTTGATTTCCTGAGTTGAGGCCGTAGTTCGGGTAGCGAGGGCTCGTACCTCATCGGCTACCACAGCAAAGCCACGGCCGGCTTCACCGGCTCGGGCAGCCTCAATGGCGGCGTTAAGGGCCAGCAGGTTGGTCTGAGCTGCAATGTCATCAATGGTGCCGACAATGGAGCCAATTTTCATGGCCTGCTCAGCCAGTGACTGAATGGCAGAGGCATTGTGCTTCATCTGATCATACTGCGTCATGATGGATCCTGATGCGTTGTTGACGCTCTTCATGCCCTGACTTGTCAGGTCAGATGACTCCTGTGATGACCGGGCGGCATCAGTACAGTTGCGTGCGATATTGGTGGTAGTGGCAACCATCTCTTCAGCCGATGCTGAAACGGAAATGGCCTTGCGCTCGGTACGGGCCATGGCCTCACAGATGTTGATTGCTGACTGTTCCATGTCCTTCATGGAGTCTTCAACCTCGCGTGTCAGGTCAATGGTTTCAGAAATGGTATTGCGCAGCTTGTCCGCCATAGTCTTCATGGCTGTATTGAGAATGCCAAACTCATCCCTGGTTGATGGTTTGAACTCAAAGCGGAAGTCACCATCAGCAAGGGAGCGGGCATTGTCGCACTGAGACTTGATGTTGCTTTCGATATAGTAGGCAAGCCACTTGGCAATAAAGAGGCTGAGAAGAACCTGAGTGAAGGTCATGCCCACAATGGTCCACAGGGCAGTAGTCTGGACAAGGGCTGTAGAAGATGAGTCCAGTACGGCAAAACGTATGGCCATCAGTCCATCGGCGCTGCGTTTGATGTCCGAAGTCAGCGGGGCCAGTACGGTCAGGTACAGCTCGAGGGCCTCATAAGCCTGATTGTTCTTAATGAGCCTGGTAATATCGTTGCGGTACACACTTGTGTATTTGGCCACATCAGCCTTAAGTACCTTCAGAATTTTCTGGGTATCGGCTTTGCCCTTCATAACGCCCACGGCCTTATCAAGGTTCTCAAGAGCTTTCTCTACCGCCATTAGATTGCCATCAGTCTGATTCCTTGGTGTGAGGTAGCGCACCATGTTCTCATGGACTGCCTCAATGGCGGCACTGGTCTCATGAATACGCTTGTACTGAATGCTCAGAACACTCTTGAGCTCAGTAGCGATTTCAATCGACTTGTACATGGAATTAATGGCCAGTCCCGAGACTGTCATTGACAGCAGCAGGATGGAGAAAAACGCAACACACATGCGGTGTTTGATAGAGAAAAACTTCATATCCAGCCCTCACTAAGGCGGTGGGTAGTTATCTGTCCTTTGACTTCAATATCATTGTCCGGCACCGGCATATATTCCGGTGATCCTTGAGTTTCTGGCCGACAGGCGTGCTGTGATGCTGCAGGTGCAGGTGCAGGTGCAGGTGCAGGAAACAGGCTTTGTCTGCAGATATCAGGGGCGCAGATGTCTCATCGAGCCGTGCAGAGTAAGGTATTAATGCAACTGCATTAATGGATTCCGGTATGCAGCAAGGCTTACAGGTACATCATGGCTTTCAGGGATAAAGGTAAGGTCAAAGTTTGTGACAAACAGGTCTGCTCAGCGCAGACAATGCTCAGATCTGCAGGCTTCAGTCAGCAAATAAGCGGTGCCGCAGTGATCTCACAGATTTTCTTCATTTACTGTTAATAAAGCTCTTACTTTCATGGGGACTCATGAGCTGTAAGTGCTGTGTAAGTCAGCTCAGAACGGCTTGATTTCTCATTCAGTGCAATCAACGGGCCGGTTGGACGAAGGCCTGTTTGTTTTGCTGTACAGCTGTTTCATGTATGAGTCTCTCAGTGCTAACAGGACAATTACCAGCATTCGGGAGGGTGGTTGCGAAAACGAAGAGGACGTATGGTGATCATGATGAGCTCACTCCTGCGCTGCTCTTATGTTGTGATTGACCCAGGCTTGCACCTGATAACTGCTCAATGATGCAGCTTAATGCCTCATCTGAACGCTCAGATTTCATCATTGGCGGTCAAAACGGCCCGCATCCAGGGACTTTGGATGATGTTAATGGTCAGTTTCTTCCTGATGAGAGCCATAATCCCCATCAGTCAGGCTGTTATCTGCTTAAGAAGTTTGCATCTTGCTCATAAGATGAGCGAAACAGTAAATCTATGACAAATCGCTATAGTGAAGTCAGAGCAGCTGAATACAAAACAGTGCAGCAGCGGTATAGCAAATAGAGCAGCAGCCTGATACAAAACAGCTTTGCACCTGAAGAAAGTGAGCATATGAGACTTTGTTCATGGCGACCCAGGGGAACATCGGGCAGACTAAGGGAGCATCATGCATGGATATGCTAACATATTGAGGTATCGATATATTGGAAACTCGTTATCTGCCTTATGTATGTCCTGATGGTAATGAAACGCTCAAGCGTGGTAGTCAGCATGTTGATGCCCAGCTGAAAAGGGCTGCCTGGCCTGATGTTAGAGCTTCAGGGCCTCAAGTGTCTTTAAGGATCGATGTAAAGCGAACTGTACAATATGAAAATCAGATTTTAGGTATTTAGCATAAGGGAATAGAAGCACGAAAAAAAGGGAGTCATGAGCTGTGCGCTGAGGCACAGATCACGACTCCCAAAGAAACATGTATTTTTTGACTGAAAAACAGTTCCTTACTGACTGCAGTGGCATAACTTGATACAGCTACTTAGGTCTTACCAGGAACGATTTGGTAACTGAAAGTACTACTAAACAGTCTAAAAGTACCCTTGCTCTCAGTTGCAGAGGGCGTCAGCAGAAAGTCCAGAGTGCATTGATGTATTGATGCATGGCTGGGCGCAAGTTGTTTTAATGAGATCAGATCTTGAAGAACTTGAGATTCTGTACCAGATCATGGAGGCTGTTGGAGGTCTCAATGGATATCTGGCGGGCCTGCTGAGCCACATGCGAGACATCGCTCGAGGCATGGGTAATGGCCTGCATGTTGTTGGAGATCTCGGAGGTAGCGGTAGTCTGCTGCTCTGAGGCCTCGGCAATATGGGTAATCTGGCGGTTTACCTCATTTACGCAGTTGAGCGCGTCAGACAGAGTCTTCTGAACTGTGATAGTGCTGTCAGCAACCTCTGCCATGCTGTCGAGATTGGCCGTCATGGCATCAGTGGCATTGCTGGTCTCAGCCTGAATGCGGTTAACCATGGCACGTATTTCCTGGGTTGAGGAGGTAGTACGGGTTGCAAGAGCACGAACCTCATCAGCTACTACGGCAAAGCCACGACCGGCCTCACCTGCTCGGGCAGCTTCAATGGCAGCATTGAGGGCCAGCAGGTTGGTCTGAGCAGCGATTTCATCAATGGTGCCGACGATAGAGCCAATCTGCTGAGCCTGATCTACCAGAGTGTTAATAGTAGAGGCGCTGGCCTTCATCTGCTCATACTGAGTCTTGATGTCAGTTGCGGCCTTGTTAACCATCTCCATGCCATTGTGAGTCAGGTCTGAAGACTGCTGGGATGACTGGGCGGCTGTATCGCAGTTGGAGGCGATGTTCTGAGTGGTAGAAACCATCTCATCTGCCGAGGCAGCTACAGTGATGGCCTGGCTTTCGGTACGGGACATGGCATCACAGATGTTGGAGGAGGCCTGCTCCACGCTGGTCATGGAGTCATTAATCTGATTGGACAGGGTAACAACATGGCCGATGGTGTCGCGCAGCTTGGTGGTCATGGCCTTCATGGCTTCGTTGAGATGACCAAACTCATCCTGAGCTGATGGAGGGAACTGCAGGTTGAACTCACCTCGGGCAAGGGCGCTGGCATTCTGGCACTGCAGCTCGATATTGCGCTGGATATAGTTGGCACCCTTGAGGGCAATGACCAGACTCATGATGATCTGCAGCACAGTAACGCAGATAACAATGGTCAGGCTGCCAGTCTGAATAAGCTCAGCCGATCTGGTTTCGATAATGCCAAAACGGAAGGCCGTAATCTGATCTACCTCTTTTTTGAGCACGGTAGTCAGAGGAGCAATCATGTTGAGATAGACCTCGAGAGCCTCGTAAGGACGGTGGCTGTTAATAAGGGAAACTATATCCTTGTTGTAGTACTCGGTATATTTGGCTGTGTTGGCTTTCAGCGAGGTCAGCAGATTGCTAATCTGCGGAGCTACATGCAGTACCGATACGGTGCGATTGAGCTCAGCAATTGACTCTTCGAGTTTGCGGCGGTTGTCCTCGCTCTGATTGTTTGGCGTCAGATAACGGACCATGGCCTCATTGGCAGTTTCGATATTCTTGCTGATATCGTTGATCTGACGATACTGGACCGTAATCATGGTCTGCAGATCAGAGGCAATAGAGATGGAGCTGTACATTGACCTGATGGACAGTCCGGAAACCAGACACGACAGGAAAAGAATGCACAGGAATGAGGCTAACAGCCTTGTTTTGATCGACGAGAATCTCATAACTACACCTGTTGGGCTACAGCAGGGCACGGCAGATCACTTTGAGAAAACACATCATGAAGCAGCTCAGCTGCAGCAAGGAGCTGCAGCAAAAAGCCTGCAGTAAGGGAACTACAGCAAAGAGCCTGAAGGAAACTGCCTGCCACCATGGAGCTTCAGGCAGTGTGGCCGTGGCCGCAGCAAACCCGGGCAATATGGCATCATGAGTGCTTATCTGCCTCAAAGGCATGGTTACAAGGCATGCAATGTGTGTGAATGCCGGCTCAGCCATAGGCTGGCCAAAACAAACAATCCTGATTTAGCCGGGCATACCGGAAAGCTCAGGGAACTGGAACTTAAGGCGCCAGCCCTGCCCGATAACAGGCATGGGGCTGCACTGCCCGACCTGCGGGCTGGGCAGTATATGCACCTGACCTGCAGGTACCAGACCTTGCAGGTATGAAACAGGTATTGCAGCAGGCGCATTCAGGTGCGCCTGGCTCTCCCTCTACCGGGCAGACTAAGAGCTTGACAGTACGAGGCACAGGGTCACAGGGCCTCAGGTAGTGCAAATCAACAATGGCCGCAAGGTGCCCTGCTGTGGCCCGCGCTCAGGGGCCACATGGCAACGCAGTCAGAGCGCCGCAGACACGCATAGTCACAGGGGCCATATTCCAGGGGCATACTCAAATGCCTGGCCGGGCCATTGACAGTGTAGGGACGTGCCTTATGGCTGCCGCCCTGAAAGGAGACATAAATATGGAGTCCTGATGGATTATTCAGAGTGCGGAACCGCTGAGCAAAGAGAAGCGGGCAGGCAAGTGTGTGAGGGCCTTAGAGGTCTCTTGGTCGGGCAGATGTACTGAATCAGGTCAGATAGCCGGTCGTGACAACAGGGCTTAAGGTCTTCGCCTGAAAACACCTCAGGGATAAAGAGCAAACAGTGTTGACAGGGCAGTGAGAGAGTCTATAACTGCTTGGGGAATCAGCAGTATGGTGCACAAAAAGCTGAACAGGCAGCTGTATGCCTTGATGTCCTGAACATCTCTCAAAAGCAAAACTGTCCATAACAGAGGACATAAAGCAATGGATATACGCCCAGGGAATATCGGGCTGATAAAACGGTTACCGGTCGCTAATCCGGCACTGTTCAGGAAATGGGGTTCTCACTTGCTGTGTCATTAGGGCAATTCTAATGCATATTTTTCGCAAAAGACAGTTCCAGGATCGCAAAGACGCACAATTTTACGGCCCGAACAGCGCAAGCTGCACGACAAAATGGTACCTTTCGTCGAAAGTATGTTTATAAGAAACAAAGCAGATAACAGTACAGTCAGATACAACAGGATAAATTGAATAAGATAAGGGCGGTGTGTACTCCCATGCGCAAAGTCATCGCAACACTACCATACAAGTTGACTGACAACACTTGCAAAATGACCAGGAGTATGAATGTGTTCAGCCATTCACAATAGCCTGTTTGCAAGCGATCCTGGACAGTTGCTTTACCTGACCAGACCAATTGACAGCGATGAGCTCATGCACAATGAAATAAGGAGCTTGAGCTCAAGTATCACCATTGATGCAGTAAGCAGCCCGCAATGAGTCAGTGTCCACTCCGTGCCAGCTGCTCGTGCGGATTATGGTCCTGATTGAAGTTTACATGCTCGCGGGCTTGCTGCTGATATGGACAGTGGGGCTTACCCGGTGTGCACTGGCCTCCAGTGCATGAGCCACCTGTGCTGGTTGATGCTGCAGATGAGTACGGGTTAAAGTGCAGATCAAATTCAGGCCTGGTGCAGGTTATGTGCAGGACTGGAACATGGCATGGTCTGTAACCGGTTAATTGCCCTGCGCCGGGTGCAGCATGCTCATTGCGGACTACTTCGCTGGAGCGCAGGTGAGCTGCATTTAGCATCAGGTCAAGCTGCATTTGAGCATCGGGGCCGTGCTGCATGGGAACAGCGCAGGTGTGCTGCGTTGGAGCAACAGGTCATGCTGCATTGAAGCATCGAGGTCTTGCTGTATGGGAGCAGCGTAGGCGGGATGCGCTGGAGGCGCGCAGGTGTGCTGCGTTGGAGCGGCGGCGCGCAGGCGCGGATGGGGCTGGAGATTCGGGATTTTGCGGGTTCAAAAAAGCAAAAGAGCCATGAGCGGCAGTGCCGCCCATGACTCTGGGTTTTGTGGAGCCGAAGCTCCTGGCTTTTTTGAGTCTTAGATCTTGAAGAACTTGAGGTTATTGATGAGATCAGAAAGACGGCCTGAGGTGGCGATGAAGATCTCACGGGCATTCTGAGCTACACCGTTTACCTCGGCAGCAGCATGGGTAATGTCCTGCATGTTGTTGGAGATCTCAGATGAGGCCTGGGTCTGCTGACCTGCAGCAGTAGCAATCTGAGTAATCTGGGTATTAACCTCATTTACAAAGTTCAGAGCGTTGGAGAGAGTCTCCTGAACGTGTGAGGTGCTGGAGGCAACTTCAGACATATTGTCGAGGTTGGCCTGCATGGCCTCGGTAGCATGAGTGGTTTCAGCCTGGATGCGATCCACCATGCCACGGATTTCCTGAGTGGAGGAGGTGGTGCGGGTAGCCAGAGCACGAACTTCGTCAGCTACCACAGCAAAACCACGACCGGCCTCACCGGCACGGGCAGCCTCAATGGCGGCGTTAAGAGCCAGCAGATTGGTCTGAGCAGCGATTTCGTCAATGGTGCCGACAATGGAGCCGATCTTCTGAGCCTGGTCAACCAGCGACTGGATGGTAGAGGCGTTCTGCTTCATCTGCTCGTACTGAGTCAGAATGGCGTGGGAAGAGTCGTTAACGCTCTTCATACCCTGATTGGTAAGGTCTGATGACTCCTGAGATGAGTTGGCAGCATCCTTACAGTTATTGGCAATGTTGGTGGTGGTAGCAACCATTTCCTCTGCAGAGGCAGATACGGCAATAGCCTTGCGCTCAGTGCGGTCCATGGCTTCGCATATGTTCACAGCAGACTGCTCCATGTCCTTCATGGAGTCATCAACCTCATTGGACAGGGTGATGACGTGGGAAATGGTCTCGCGCAGCCTGGCAGCCATGGCAATCATGGCATTGTTCAGTACACCGAACTCATCCTGGGTTGAAGGTGGGAACTTGTAGTTGAACTCACCATTGGACAGGGCCTTTGCAGTAGCGCACTGGGTCTGAATGGATCTCTGAATGGAAGAGGAGATGGCCAGAGCAATAATGATGCTCACAATGATTTGGACAATAGTAAGACCGATTACAGTCATCAGGCTGCCGGTCTGGATCAGCTCCCTGGAGGATTGCTCGATGACGCCAAAGCGGATATCAGTAATATTCTCAATGGCGTGCTTCATCCTGGTGGTAAGGGGAGCAAGGATATTGAGATAAACCTCAAGGGCCTCATAAGGACGATTGGCACGGATTAAAGAGGCAATGTCGTTTTCGTAAATTTTCTGATACTGGGCGGCATCATCCTTGATTTGCTGAACGCTTTCCTTCAGATCCGGAGCAAGGAGCAGATTGTTTACGGCTGTTCTGAACTTTTCCATATCACTCTGCAGTTTTTGCAAATTTGCCGGGGTCTGATTGTTAGGGGTAAGGTAAGACACCATGGCAGCATTGGTATTTTCCAGGGACGATCCTGTAATCGAAATACGACGGTAGCTTCCGGAAATGGTCTCCTCCAGACTGGTAGCAATACTGATGGAGCTGTACATTGCCTTAATGGAAAGACCGGCTACCACTATTGAAAGGGCCATTATTAAGGCAAAACAGGCAAGAAGCCTGGTTTTAATTGAAGAAGAAGCAAAAAGACTCATATTAAACAGCCAATATGCGTTATTGCAGGTGTCACTGCAAAGACCATGTAAATGCTCGAAATCAAGGTCACAGCCATAAGGCTGACAACCTCAGAGCGCTTACATACGTCCTTATGCATCCCATAAGTGCAGCCTGCTGCAAAAGCCGCAGCTACTGCCCTTACAGGCAGGGCACCGCCCTGAACGCTGAGGGGTGGAGTTGGACAAAATCAGCCCGGGCAGGTTAAGCCAACAGGCAGATACCGGTAATCACAGGTCACGACAGCGGACAGCCATCAACTGCCCGGTCATGATCTGAAATAGCAAAAGCCAAAACAACAGTTAACAACCTGAATCAGGCTATCAGCAACAGCTGGCAGACAAAATGCGCAAAGCTCTCCTGCTGAACCCATACACTGCAGTAATCCGACCAGCTACCGGAGGTACCCGGCAGCACAAGGGTTTGAGTGAATCGACCGGCCACCAGCGGTACCCGGCAGCACAAGGGTTTGAGTGAATCGACCGGCCACCAGCGGTACCGGGCAGCATCAAGGTTTGAGTGAATCGACCAGCTACCGGAGGTACCCGGCAGCACAAGGGTTTGAGTGAATCGACCAGCCACCGGCGGTACCGGGCAGCAAAAGTCAGCACATATGGTCAAGCTCAGAGTTTTGCAATTACATAAAGGGCTGCAGGAGCCGCATCCTTATACATGGCAGAACGCGATAGAGCACTGCCGGAGGGAGCTGCAAATCTCTGTATTAACATCTGTCAGACAGCCCGTAAAGCACAGATAATTGTCCTCGTATGATACTGAAAATGCCGTAAGAATACGCTGCATAGGTTTGGGGCAAAAAACGGCCCGCAACACATGGTCAGAAAAACTGCATCTATGCGGGTGATGCATAAATAGCGCCGTAATGGACAAACTATATTGTCAAAAATATTTCTATACAGACATACACAACAGTCCGCAGGCCACTGAAAAATGATCTGGGGCCGACGGTCTGTCGGCGTGACAGCAGCAGGGCCTGAATCATACAGGCTGAGCAGCCCAGAGGCGGCTTCGGCAGTATGCGGTGCAGGTACATATTCAGGTGCAGATTCATGTGCAGATTCATGTGCAGTTGTATTACTGCTCTGTCAGGTATTGATGATTTGATTCTGTGCTGCAGCATCAGCCTTCCTTGCAGGAGGCCGATATTTGCTCTTATTGAACTTAAGGCAGATTAGTTCTTACTGAAGTAACATGGGCCCGGGACAGGCACGAAGTTTTATCAGGATGTACTGAATTTTGCTGTATGACAGGGCTGCAAATAACATCGGTCAGTCATTGGTCCCGCTACAGGGCCTCGACCTTTGTCTGTTCTTGCCTGACACACCTGGGTAAGTCCGGAACTTCATCTATTGCTTTGCTGCTCTGAAATCCCTTAAATATGGCAATGCTATCGTTTGCATTGACCGGGACAGTAAGAAGCAGACTGGCTGATTTATGTGCTGCCAGAAAGCATTCTTTTCTTTTGCAAATTTTGAGGGCAGGCCTTTCAATCCTCGGGTTGACCATCTTTTCGGGAGGCGGGACTGATTACAGCAAGGACCTTATGTACTGACTGGCATACGCGGCATCACGGACGCCTTACGATCTTCGTTTGTGACAGTTATGACGGTTGTACAGGGCTCTGATAAATGGCAGCTGCCATGCACACAGGGTGCAGCTTTGGCAGCAGATGCAGCCAGAAAGATATCAGAGCCAGTTGTATTAATGCTGATTAAGAGCGGAAAAATATGATATTTGTCTGATTTGCTCTTAAATAAGTCTGCATATGTTTTTAATATTGTGCACATGTGGCACCTGTATGGCAATACCACACAGTTCATAAGCCCAGTCAGGGGTACTGCCGCCATAAAGCCCTCAGTTCCTTATGACCAGACCGTCCTTACGACCTGTCAAGAGCTTCCAGCGCATATTGCTTACTAAAGCTCAATAATGCCTGTTTTACCTGGAGTTCACTGGGTATGCTCATTATGAACAGCATCTTTCACTGGGGCATGGCAAGAGCATGGCTTCCCTGGCCCATTGTATGACTGGTCTCAAGCCATGACAGCAACAGATGCCTGCAAGACATTACTGTAAGACAGACTAAAAAGCATTCCTGAAGCCTGATGCACAGTGAGTATTGGCCCCAAACTACTGTAGGGCATCAGTTGTCCTGTGGCTTGCTGAAAGCATCTGAAGCCTGTGGAAGTTTCAGGCAGCTGGCTGGATGTGACTGAATACAGGTGACCTGCGGTCACAGCACACATAATATACTGATGTCATGACTTAAATAAAGTCAAAACCGGTAGTAATGCCATTTACTTGTGAAAATGCTCCTCGATCATTACACAGATAAAAATACTGGGCTGTGACTGCCATCATTGCTAAACAGGGGGCATGTAAGGTTACCGCGAATGATTATAATTCAAAGCATGGGGATAGACTTACGCCTTTGACAGTAACAGACGGGGCAATACCGGAATAACCACCAGCCGCTAAAATGCCTGGGCACGGCAGCGGTCAAAGGAATCAGGTGTGTTAGGGATGAGCATCGAGTCTGGTGGCTGGCAAAGACTTTGGCGACGCGCGCATGAACCTGGAGGCGGGTGAAGGAACCTGAATACGGGCAAAGGCTGTGGCGCGGGCAAAGGCTGTGGCGACGGGCAAAGGCCGTGGTGGCGGCCAGGTTAGAGATGGGTGGCAGGGGTTTGAGTTTTCCGGAAATAAAAAGAGCCATGTCCCGTGAGGGGCATGGCTCCTTTGAGCAGGTTCGCAACCTGAGCTTATGAGGTGCTTAAGTTGCTGCCTGTTTCCGGGTTTAACCTGAAGTCTTAAATCTTGAAGAACTTAAGGTTCTCAATCAGATCATGCAGACGCTCGGAGGTGGATACCGAGATTTGACGGGCATCCTGAGCAACACGAGATACATCAGCTGAAGCGTGAGTGATGGTCTGCATATTGTTGGAGATCTCAGAGGTTGCAGAGGTCTGCTGCTCTGCAGCGGTTGCAATCTGGGTGATCTGGGCATTTACCTCATTTACATAGTTCAGAGCGTTAGACAGTGTCTCCTGAACGGTAGAGGTGTTGGCTGCAACTTCAGACATGTTATCAAGGTTGGCCTGCATGGCCTCGGTAGCGTGAGTGGTTTCTGCCTGGATGCGGTCCACCATGCCACGGATCTCCTGAGTTGAGGAGGTTGTACGGGTGGCCAGAGCACGAACTTCGTCTGCTACCACGGCAAAGCCACGACCAGCTTCACCAGCACGGGCAGCCTCGATGGCGGCGTTAAGAGCCAGCAGGTTGGTCTGAGCGGCGATTTCGTCAATGGTACCAACGATGGAGCCAATCTTCTGTGCCTGATCAACCAGAGACTGGATGGTAGTGGCGTTCTGCTTCATCTGCTCGTACTGAGACATGATAGAGCTGGCTGATGCATTAACACTTTCCATGCCCTGGTGAGTGAGCTCTGAGGAATCCTGAGAGGACTTGGCTGCTTCAACACAGTTCTTGGCAATGTTGGAGGTGGTAGCAACCATTTCATCTGCTGATGCCGCTACAGTTATTGCCTGGTTCTCGGTGCGTGACATAGCGTCACAGATGTCTGAGGAGGCGTTCTCAACTTTCCTCATGGACTGACTGATCTCGTTGGAGAGAGTTACAACCTCTGAGATGGTCTGGCGCAGTTTGGTCGCCATTGCGGTCATGGAGCTGTTAAGAATACCAAACTCATCCTTGGATGCTGGCGGAAATTTGTAGGTAAAGTCACCCTTGGACAAGGCCAGGGCAGCATCACACTGTACCTTGATTGAGCGTTGAATAGATGAGGCTATGGCAAAGGCAATGATAATGCTCATAATAACCTGTACCACAGTAATTGCCAGAACGACGCCCAGGGATTTGGTCTGCACCAGATCTTTTGTCATTCTGACAATCTGGTCAAAGCGAATGGCAGAAACTTTCGCCATATTGCTTTTCATTTCACTGGTAAGAGGCGCAATAACATTGAGATAGACTTCAAGCGCCTCATATGGACGGTTGTTGTTGATAAGAGAGACTACCTCTTTGTTAAAGACATCCAGGTAGACTACTGTCTGAGATCTTACTGTAGCAACAAGCTGCTCGATTTCAGGCACGGTCCTCATTGCAATTACGGCAGTGTTAAACTCGTCCAGCGATTTCATCAGGCGGGTACGATTGGCTTCTGTCTGCTGGTTTGGAGTCAGATAGGCAACCATATGCTGGTTGGTAGTATCCATAGTGTTAGACACAGCGGAAATGCGACGGAAAGGTCCGGTAATCATTTCTTCAAGGTCAGCAGCAATGGTTATTGACCTGTACATGGAGTAAATCGACAGTCCAGAAACCACGCAGGACAGGAAGAGGATAATACCAAAGCAGGAAAGAAGCTTTGTTTTAATTGATGATGATGCAAGAAAGCTCATAATTATAGACCAGCCTCATATGCTACAGATGTCCTCCTGACCTGCAGGAGTCCGCCTCAGGACCATGGCTTTAGCCATGAGCACAGGGCTGACTTCTGACCGGGGTACGTTCAGTCCTTCTTCATAACTTTGCGCCCATGACCATGTACTGCAAAGCGGACATGGCAGGGGAGGCGAAGTTACAGACAGACTGCATGCAGGTAAAGACTTTGTAAGCAGATTCAGGTACGAGTAAATAAACACGGCGGTTCTGAGCATTACAGCCTCACGGTTCAATGCTCAGATGTGAATAAAGAAATCCAGGTTTTTGGTAAGTCCTGTATCTGACAGAGATACTGTTGCAGATGACATAAGACTTTCAAAGGAAAACCTGGGGCATCCAGGCGACAGTGTGTGATTCTGGACGAATTAACAGATATGGTTAACGTGACTACAGGCAGCAGGATATTGACAGGTTTACGAACGTTTGATTGTTCCTGCCACACACCTTTTCACAAAACTCCTTTAGTAAGCAAGTCATTGATACTGGTGCGATATTGACGCAAAAATGGACGGCAATTATCGCGCAGATCAAATGGTCAGTATAATCTGACCTGTCTTTCACCTTTTACATACACATGTAGATGCAACAAATTATCATCTGGTTAACAGTAACATGAGTGCACTCCCGGTAGTAACTGCACTGGTACGACGGCTGACACTTTTGCATTTGAAAGCTCCTGTTAAAGCATGAGAAAGCAAATGCGCTTGCACAGGGGCATGCCGTAATACATAGATGAGAGCTAAGCACAGTGTTAAGCTTCTCAAACATCTCTATTCATATATATAGACATATTTATATTAATAGAGATAAATGCAGGATTCATGCACAAACTTGTCCTATTTATATTATCCATATCAGGCGGCTTTGCAATAGCTCTGTTACATCGCACGGAGATTCCAGACCAGAATGTACCGGTTCCATTAGCATGAACATCCCTGATTTGCTTATATACATTGATGGGCATATGTATCTTATAAGAGCCATGTCATGGGAATAAGGTTGTTGAATACAGCGGCAAGCACCCCTGTCACATATACATTCAGAGCCGATGGTATCGGGAAATCCAGGTGCATACTGCTCAGACCGGTCAGGAGGATGTCAGAGACTGTCATGACCAGAGTTTTACACCAGGACAGTTCGCGACACATGGATACTGTTGATGTCGAGAAAGATACGCGGCGCAGTTGCCTATTGAGGATAACGGTTCATACTGCTGCCTGGCATGGTGGAGCCGCGCGGCAGGTCAGGCCAGGTCAGGCAGCAGGACAGCGGACAGCCCGGGAGGCAAGGCGACCGGATGGCGAAGCAGCGGCCTGGAAGGGGCTGTTCGGATGGCAAGGCGGCCGGATGGCGAAGAAGCGGCCTGTAAGGGGCTGTTCGGATGGCAAGGCGGCCGGATGGCGAAGAAGCGGCCTGGTCGGGGCTGTTCGGATGGCAAGTCGGCCGGATGGCGAAGAAGCGGCCTGGTCGGGGCTGTTCGGATGGCAAGTCGGCAGGGTGGCAAAGCAGCGGCACGGTCTGGGGCGGGCAGGTCGGGAGTGGTCGTGCGCGTTGATGACCGTCAGGTCAGCAGGGCAGGGTAAGGGAGCTACGCATGAGCGCGGGGCCGGAGGACGGTTCAGACTGGCCAAAGGGAGGGTTGCAGATTGTGCGGAAATGAAAAGAGCCATGGGCCGGGAGGCTCATGGCTCTTTTCTATGGAAAACGGAGGTTTTCCTTGAGGGTTAGATCTTGAAGAACTTGAGGTTCTGAATCAGATCATGCAGACGCTCGGAAGTGGATACGGAGATATGACGGGCATCCTGAGCAACACGGGATACTTCAGCTGAAGCATGGGTGATGTTCTGCATATTGTTGGAGATTTCAGAGGTTGCAGAGGTCTGCTGCTCGGCAGCGGTAGCAATCTGAGTAATCTGGGCGTTTACCTCATTTACGTAGTTCAGAGCGTTAGACAGAGTCTCCTGAACGTGAGAGGTATTGGAAGCAACTTCAGACATGTTGTCGAGGTTGGCCTGCATAGCCTCGGTAGCGTGAGTGGTTTCTGCCTGGATGCGGTCCACCATGCCACGGATTTCCTGAGTGGAGGAGGTGGTACGGGTAGCAAGGGCACGAACTTCGTCAGCTACCACGGCAAAGCCACGGCCTGCCTCACCGGCACGGGCAGCCTCAATGGCGGCGTTAAGAGCCAGCAGGTTGGTCTGAGCGGCGATTTCGTCAATGGTACCGACGATGGAGCCGATCTTCTGAGCCTGGTCAACCAGGGACTGGATGGTGGTGGCGTTGTGCTTCATCTGCTCGTACTGAGACATGATGGAGCTGGCGGACTCGTTTACGCTGTCCATACCCTGGTGGGTAAGTTCGGAGGAATCCTGAGATGACTTGGCAGCCTCAACACAGTTCTTGGCAATGTTGGAGGTGGTGGCGACCATCTCGTCGGCAGAGGCGGCAACGGTAATGGCCTGGCTCTCAGTGCGGGACATGGCGTCGCAGATGTTTGAGGAGGCCTCCTCAACACTTTTCATGGACTCGTTGATCTCGTTGGAGAGAGTAACAACATGGGAAATGGTCTCACGCAGCTTGGTAGCCATGGATACCATGGCGTTGTTCAGAACGCCGAACTCATCCTGGGATGAAGGTGGGAAGTGATAGGTGAAGTCACCATTTGAAAGGGCCTGAGCGGCGTCACACTGTACCTTGATGGAACGCTGAATTGAGGAAGCGATGGAAATGGCAATGACAATGCTCAGAATGATCTGAACAAAGGTCAGGCCAATAACAAACATCAGGCTGGTGGTCTGGATGAGGTCAGCAGACTGAGTCTCAATGTAGCCAAAGCGTACAGCAGTAATCTTGGTGATGTTTTCCTTCATTTCGCTGGTCAGCGGAGCGATGACGTTGAGGTATACCTCAAGAGCCTCATATGGACGGTGAGCCTTAATCAGGGAAACAACATCATTGTTGTAGTGCTGAATGTACTTGGAGGTCTGAGCTCTGATCTGATCAACAGCAACACGGATTTCATCATCAGCATGCAGACCGGCAACTGCACGGTTGAGCTCCTCGATGGAGCTTTCCAGACGGGCACGGTTGGAGTCGCTCTGGTTGTTAGGAGTCAGATAGGACACCATGTACTCGTTGGAGTTTTCAAGTGCATTGGATACTGCTGTGACGCGGCGGAAACCGACAGAAATTTTATCCTGCAGGTCGGTTGCGATACTGATGGAGCTGTACATGGCTTTGATGGACAGTCCTGATACCAGGCAGGAGAGGATCAGAATAATAACGAAGCAGGAAAGAAGCTTTGTTTTAATTGATGATGATGCAAAAAAGCTCATAATGATAGACCAGCCACATCCGCTACAGCTGTCTGCCTGAACTCACCGTACCGGCATTCACATCTTCACATACCGTTAACTGCCCCGTACGGGGCAACAGGCATGTTTGGCTATGAACTTTGCCGGAGGTGATTCGCCCAGCCTGCCGCCATCACCTGAGCTCCCGGTGCCGTGCACCGGAAAGCGGGCAGGGAGCGGCAGGAGCTGACAGGGCATGCTGTACGCAGGAATACACCTTGTAAGCAGATTTAGGTACAAGTTATTAACAAACTGTCCTTACCACCCAGCCTCACGGCTCCACGGCAGGACAGCGCCACAAAGAAAAAATCGTTTTACTGCAGCCATGCTGCACTGCGGGAAATCATTGACCTCAGGCGTCTGATGCTCTTCAGGTCTGCAGAACCCGTACTTTATGTCATTGCTAAAAGCTAAGCTGCATGGACACATTAGCCTGTGCTCTCCTGCGCTACATCCGTGCAGACCGTTATGCCTGAGGGTGAATATGTGCAGCACATACGGAGGTACAGCTGTATATGACGGGAGGTAACCTCCATGAGCACGCGCTTGAGGTTACGCACTGATGTACATGTACTAAGGTCAGATGACCTGTAAATAATTCCTGGGGGCGTCTATACCCATGGCTTAGTGAGCGCCTGACGGAATCTCACCTTAAAAAATATATACAAACAAACGGCAGCTCTTTGGGTATCCGGAAAATCTCATCTGAGTGTTGCTTGTTGGCCGGGTCCACTGTGTTTTATATGAGCTTTATATGAAGTTTAATGCGGAATGCTGCGCAGGCAGGTCATGTGCTGGTAAAACCAGCTGTAACGAAGGTGGGCTTCTTTCTCTCCTGATGCTTATGATGCATGAGCTTCTGCATGTTTGCCGACGTTTTAATACGCCGGACTCGTCCTTATTCCTTACTTTGCTTCTGTAAGATCAGGCTTGCCTCTGCTGATACTGCAGCTCGTGTCCGTGTCTGCTGCGCAGTCTGCAAGGCCGACCACATTACAGTACATGGATATGTTTGCTGTGCTTATATGAAGCAGTACACCAGACTGCATGTGGCAGTATCCACTGTGCTGCACGAGCATAAAAAGTCACGCAAGTGTTTGCTGTAAGTTAACAGCACCATGGGAGGAGCTGACGTACCATTCATATAAATGCATACGGCATATCGTTTTTCAGCAAAATAATATGGCTTGTTTGCAATTAGTAAGTGTAAATAATATGCAAAAAAGCGCAAGTGTCAAGGATAAAATCACTGATATTCAGTACACAGGAAAGAAAATTCACTAAACAAAATTTGAGTGAAAAAATTCCGCCCCTGTTCCCAGTCACATTAAAAATTTGACCTGGCTCACAAATGGCTTGTATAAGCCATTGAAATCATGAGTAAATTTTGATGGTTACGAAGCAATATTTTACACCGCAAACAGGTCTGAATCCCATTTACTTGAGAAATGTAAAAAATTTTTCACACGGGAAAGTATGTATGACAATCTATATTGGACATTCATTATAGTGCAGATTGAATGTTAACTTTGATGTGACGATCATGGCTCAAAAACACTCAACGGGAGCTCCTGAGGGGTGCTTTGTTAAAAAACATTCAAGCGAAAAGCCCTTTGAAATTGGTATACAAGTTGTATCAATGCGACCCTGTGTAAACAATCAATGCAAAATTTTGCAGTATTTTGCTGTAACAACATGATACAACGAATGCAAAACGTTGCATTTTTATGCAAAAGGCAGAAAGTCGGAAGTTCACAAGTTTCCGTAAAAAACCGTTCTATATGCATGCATTGGTGAGTGTTTATGGATCTAAACGTTCACAACGTTATGTAAATCCACTGCAAAGCACAGCCTTTGAATGTAAAACACAGCTCTGAAAAGGAGGAGAACCGACATCTGCCTGGCCAGAGTTACAGTGCACACTAAGGCACGCTGACCGGATTGAAGAACTACAAATCGAGCATCAGCCCGTCCAGCAAGGTCATAAAGCCCGCAGCAGTCGCGTCCATTAAAAAGCCGTGCTCCCTCCATAATGATAAAAGCGTCTGCCTTTGTCTGTTCACTGGCAAGCGTTTACGACAGCAGCCAGGAATGCGCTGCATCCGGCCAGCCACTTCGCAACCAACAGCAGCCAGGAGGGCGCCGCATCCGGCCAGCTTCTTCGCAGCCAGAAGTACAGACAGACCGTCGATAACACAGCCATTTCTCCTTGCGGGCCTTTCTGTTGCTGGGCATCAGGCATATCACTGCCAACAGATATAGCTCGTTGCCATTCTGTATCTTCCCTGTTCGCCATATAGGCATATGTAACAGTACTTTTCCTTGAGTCCTGTTCTGAGCAGGCCTTTTCACGGTTACCTGATCCTGCATCGTGGTTCTATCGATATCAGCTGCTGGCTTCTCAGAGGTGCCCTGTAATTCTTTCTGACATGCCTGAAAGGCACGAGTCACCACATCTCAATGCCAGCACAGGCACAGCCCGGCTCAGGCAAAAGTTCAAAGCCCCCTCATGTTGATTAAGACATCCACGGCCCGGTCGCAGCTTTACTTGACCACAGCAGCTGTAGTGTCTGGCCTGTACCATGGCCTCCTCAATGTCGAATATCGAGCGCAGCCTTCTTAATGCTCAAGCTCCGAACACCAACCTTTTAAATGCCGGTGTCCCAGTGCCAGCCACCTCAATGCCTACTGCCCCAGTGCCAGCCACCTCAATGCCCTCTGTCCGAGCGCCAGCCGGCTTAAAGCAAAAGTTATTAATCTGACCATATACGCGAGCCAGACTGTTGGCTCTGAGTTCTGCCTGGTCTTCTTGACTTGAGATGGAGGCGGCTTGTCTCCCCTGGTACTTGTCCTGTTACGGGCTGGACCGCAGCAGGACAGCTTTGAGCATCCCTGTCATGGTCATGGTTCCATGGCCAGCAGTACCATGGTCTTGCTTACATTGGCAGCCTGAGCCTGGCCTGGGCGTTTTTGCCTACCGTGTCCTGCACCTTGGCAGGTCAGAGCTCAGGCATGGCCTTCCTGCTCTGCCCTGCCCTGTCCTGCTTTGCAGTGCCACATTCAGGGCTTTACTGGTCGGATTGTCATCTGGCATGGGTACTGGGGACAGGTACATGTTTAATGCAGCATGAATGGGCGGTATTGATGGTGATGATTCAGGGCGCAAGGTCGCAAGTCTGTCCAGACGGGATGGAATCTTGGCGCTTGTGATGAAAAATTTATGTTCTCTGGCAAAGGGCATGAATATTACAGATGATTTTTATTGATTGATATACATCAATATGATTGGGCAGAATATGTTGCCTGGGTTATTGAAGATGATGTTTTTGTTTGGGGAGTGGTGTGCGAGTGCACCGAGATGGGATTGAGACATCTGGTCCGGGGTGAGACCCGGGCCAGATGCCAGACAGGTGACAACCTAAAATTCGTCATAATGCTCCAAAAAGAGCCGGTTATGACGTGAATGTTTGTTCAGGCGGCAGATGCTTCTTTGCAGTTGCACCAGCTGCCTTACTGGCTGTTAAGTAAGTATCTGTATTGCGCAGCAGCCATAAGCGCTTGATTGCGGACTTGTTCCCCTGGTCTCGTGGCACACGCCAGGCAGGATTGCTCACGGGGAGCTACTTGCCGGCAGTATACTCTGACACCTGCGGAATAATACCCGAACAGACGAATATGGTGTTTACAGGGCGCCACATTTCTCAGCTACCGCTAAGGCACAGCGCCTTACCTGCAGCTGAGCTGAGAGCTCTGTGCAGGCCGCTGCAGCATCACAGAGCTGCAGTGGCCTGAAACAGACAGTAGTTTTACAGGCTGTGAACAGGTCACAGTCTTAATTAAGCCTGGCTGAAATGCCTTATGTTGCCTGCACGACCTGACAGGGATCGTAGCTTTACTCCTGCAAATACAGTCAAAGCATGTAACGACTGTACTGCTTACTTACCAATATACAGACAGCGGGAGGTGTTGCCCGTTGACCTGTCTGCAAAAAGGGTCATCAAATAACGACCTTAATGGACTGTACGTGTTTGAAGTATACAGGCCGGGTACGTCAGGATGCCCTCATAAATCATAACTTATATTGCTGATCGGGCCTGATTGAGCTCTTTCAGCATTCTTCCATATGTTTCCGATCTGACCGAAGTCAGAAAAAATATGCCGGACAAGGAACGGCACGAATTCCTGGCAACGCTGCCGGGATTTTCTTCCTTATGTTTATTTGATTGTTACCTCTTGGCAATCTCTGAATTTTATCCCTTATATGCATGATTACAGCAGCTGCTGGTCCTGTCACAGTACTCACCGGTACGGGCCTTCGCAGGCCACTGTACCTTAGAGCCTCCATCCTGGCGGAAGGACAGTTGCTGTTATCAACCTGATGCGTAGTCTGGATTTATAGGGACACTCACGTGTTGCCCTGCATCTTCAGGAAAAAAGCCGGACCTCGCTGCCCATGAGGAACGGACCTGATAATGGTGCCGGTTACCTCTTCTGGAACATCGATGTCATATAAATTCCAGGCGATCTTCTAGAGAAAAGCCTGCCGTCACCCCTGACCGGGTGATCTGCGGAGAACTAACTCTCCGTCAGTGTGGAAACTGCTCTGGGCAAGGCCCATTGCAATTGTCCATCCGGAAAGCCTGCTAACCTGTTTGCTACAGCAGAAAAACAGTTTTCTTTTCACTGGCTGCCGATTAGCACATCAGGCATGCCTTGAGATACATTCTGGTGTTCTCACTCATCCGGAACTTGAAGTCACCGTCTGCTGCAGTTGAGCATCAGCCATTGCATGGCGCTACTGGCTGCAGTCAGGGACAGGTGCTGTCCTGTATCTGTGAAAATCTGACCGCCAAAGCTGAAACCTCAGCGGCTCTGACACTGGCAGCATGCCGGAGCGTGCGTGCTTTGTCAGGAAAACTGTTTAACTAACAGAGATTGAAGTGTTTTGAATAGCGCAGCCCGGGAGCAATTCGACCAGGCCGGCCGGGGAGCACATCTGTAACCGTGCTTTTGAGCAGGAAAGACAAAAACCTTGCCTGGTCATGCAGGTAACAACGTGATCCGCGTTTAGTGTGCATAATACGCGTTTATTACCCGTGTTCAATAGAGTGCACGGAGAAAATTCCAAAAACGTGACAAAGGCTTAATCAGGAAAACTGTATTAAGGAGATCCATGTACTCCGTAGAGGCGCATCAGTGCTGAAAATCAGGCGGTTTTCACTCCCATATCAGTAGCTTTTGATAATTGTTATCATAAGAATCATCCGCACCAAAAGCGATCGTAAAAATGTCTCCCTAGTTATAATTTTTACAGAATAAATGTGCATTTATTTACGTGGTAGAGAGCCATCGAAATCCCGGAGATACAGCCTTTGATGCCCGGTAACATTTTATACATAACATCATGGATTTTATGATTTTGTTAACATAGTCATGCAACCCATCTATGCTTGTGTAATCGTTGTCATTGGCCTGTTTATCAGGCCTCAATAATCGTGCCAGAACATTATGATGTGATAATTTTGCATCTATATCGATGCTCTGCGGTGCATGGTTTTTCACCTTTACCCACAGTTTTGTCCATGCCTTCATCTTACAAAGGCTACTGGACCGTAAAAGTCCCCGGCTGCCAGCACTGCCATTGTCCAGCCGCCCTGTCCCCTGTTTCCCGGCTGATTTAAACAGGGACTTGCCCGAATCTGACCGTCATAAGGGCATGGCGTGCATGCCAAGCCCCGTCCGATCTCCTGGTATTACCTCCACAGCCCCCGATGAGCCAGCGACAGCTGCTCTTGCCAAACAGCAGGTAAAAGCCCGCAACATTGCACAGGAGCAGCTAACCAGTCAGTACATCAGCCTTGCTGCCTTGCTGCCAGGCTGCCTTGCTGGTGCATCCGGACAGACAGGCCAGATGTGCTGCTCACAGCGCACTGACATGTTATATGCAAATGTGCCTGCCACGGTGCACGATTTATGGAGCAGGACAAGGAGCAGCACTAATGCTTAAGGAAGGCGGCAGTGTTGACGCATTGCTGAAGTTCGTGCAGCTGCCTGGGCAGGTATTAATGCAATGCCTGGCGCTGACAGCATAGAAGAGCGTTTGAATATGGGCAGCTAAGCCAAAAGGAAGACGAGCAAAGATGGCATAAGACTGTGCTCTGTTGCCGCCCATGAGAATCGGGAGCGTTGACCACAGAGCATGCACAGTAGTCAGGAGCTGTGGACAATGGACCATTACCTGGCCATGGCCAGTAAACCAGGAGCAATGAACCTTTGAGCCTGGACCACGAAGCAAGGAGTTGCTCTTGCTGCCTTGTCTTGTGCCTTGCACTTATGATTGCTGTGGCTGCGCGTGCAGGATGGAGGCTGACTTCGTGCTGTAGATGAGATGAGTACCGCAGGGGGAGGAGTAAGGAAGCCATACCTCGCATAAGGCAGCCATACGTTGCATAAGGCGGCCATACGTTGGATAAGGCTTTCAGGGGCTGGTATCGGATTACATGAGCACAATGGCGTTTGATTTTCTTTTGTGGCCCGGCGGGGTTTTTATGAGGTCACCCTGTGCTGCTCACCTGTGGCTGTTATCATGGAGCTGTGGTTGCTGAAAAAGGAAAAGCCCCTGCTGGTGAGGCAGGGGCCTTGAGCGATTTTGTCGGCGACAGTGCAGGTCGCCACTGAAAAGATGCCGTAGATAAAGCGAGAGAAACGGCCTTTTCAGGACTGATTAACAGTGTTTGGATAGCTCCGCTGCTTAAACGCCTTAGCGTCCGGTATGCTTCAGTTTGAAGCCGCATCAGGCAGTTTTATAGCAGCTGGCAAAATCTTTGTGCAGGCTGAGCTTCAGTGCTCAGCCATGATAATTGAATCATGGCAACAGCAAGGAAGACATTTGAGTTACTGACGTGGACCAGGTGCTTTCGGGTCTATTGGAGCTCAGGGCAGCTTATGTCCCTGTGGCCCTCCCTGTCTGCAGCTGTTCGTACGGTCCTTGTATCTGCAGTGCTCCTCTGAATAGGTGAGTCCGGAAATTAGACCGTCTGCAGGCTTTAGCCGCAAGGTGTCAGAGCTCATATGGCAGCACTGACAGTGCCGGGTATTATATGTCACTGATGCCAGTCAGATCCTACATGTTGACCTGTACGCTGTGCTCTGATGAAGCCCCATTGCTGTTGTCGTTAGAGGACTGAGATACGTTTGAGGCTGTAGCTGTGCCAGGCAGCTGGCTGCCAAAGTGGCGCAGGGAGCCAAGTCTGTACTTGAGATCGATGTGACGATCACTGATGTACTGATTGATAATGCTATCCATTGTGCCGTCTCGCATCATGTCGTCATAAGCAGCCATCAGTATCTTATTTCTTGGTGAGCCCTTCTTTAAGAACAGGGCCATGCCGCTTTCGGTATTAGGCAGGACTGCAGCAACCTTTAAGGTGCCGTGTGGCCACATTTCCAGGTAGTCACGGGCAATAATCTCATCGATGATCAGAGCGTCAGCCTGCTCGTGATCAACCATGTAGAAGGTCATGAAAATGGTAGGAGTGTGCTTGATGGTGATGCCGCTCTGACCGCCTGTAATCATGGCAGGATCGATACCGTTCTGAACGGCAATGGACTTGCCCTGAAGATCCTTGATACCGCTGATGTTCTTGTTATTGCGGGTAACAATGCACAGATTGTTGTAGAGATAAGGTTTGGTGATATCGTAGAATCTGGTGCGAGCATCGCTGTAGGTTACACCGCCGCCTGCGATATCGCTCTGGCCAGAACGGGCATACTGAACCAGCTGATCAAAGCTCATAAACTCATAACCCTGAGTTCCGGTATTAAAGCCGGTACGGCGCTGCAGCTCCTTGATGATCTGAATATCGAGGCCATCAGGATGGGCAAAATCTCCCTTCATGGTGACAAAAGGAGGAGCAACTGACATGGCAACTACCAGTTGCTGACCTGAAAGCTCACCTTCAGCCATCGCAGATGGTGCAGCCATGAACTGAGCCATCAGGGCAGCTGCAGCAGCAAGAGCAGCTGTGCTCTTTTTAACAGCTGGAAGCAAACGCTCAAAAATACCGGAGGTCATGCCATTACCAGTGTTGCCTGATGCAATATCTTCTGTCTTTTGTACAGTATTGCAAGTGTCAGAACCATCAGCGCTCTTCACAGTAGTGGCTGATAACTGATAGTCATCTGACTGAGTAGAGGACTCAACTGTCTGAGACAGGTATTGAGCGCTGGTATTCATGATAATCTCCAAATTTTGTCAGTTGCTGGTTTGTCGTAATTTAAGCTCTTAAGTTCCTGCAGAGCAGCAGCTTTGGCTGTCACAGCTGCGGACACATGAGCTGTTTAAGTAAGACCTCAGCACCAGCCTGAATAAAAAGCGCACAATGCTGATCCCATGAAGCTGAGCTTCAGAAATAAAAGGTGGATAAGCATTGGATACGACTTTATATACAGGCTTGCGTAAGGCTCACTTTGAAAAAGCACATCCACTGCAGGGTATACACTCAGCTTTTGCCCTTATTCTGCCTGTTAAATGGGGCAGGTTCAGGCTCGGTCCTGAAGCTGTGTAAGCGTTTCCGGTGCTGGACAAAAAGTCCCAAAGCGCTCACCGTTCCGGTCTGTACCTGAGTTCACGATTATGGATTTGCTTTTACTGAGGCAACATCAAGGGTGTAGCCTGAGCCTTGCTGCGGCAAGTACAGATCTGCAGAACAAAAAGCTCTTTGCTGTCTGATGCATGGCTTTTCGTTTTAGAAAGCAACTGTAACTGTGCTGAGCAGCTTATGGGGCATGACTGGTGCTCCATTTGTGGAGAAAGTTCTGAGCGTAGAATCTGCCTTTCTCAATTGAGGTCCATATATTTAATTCTGATACTGGCCCTGATATTAATGGGCTGCGATAACAATAAATATTACTTTTCTGTCACAGGCAAGGGCAGGAAGCAGGATGAGATTCGCTTTCTGCAGGTCGTATAAAGCCATAATGACAGACAGGATCTACAGCATAATTATTATGAGTCGGAAAATGAGCAGGCCAGCAAGACAACTGAGCCTGATTTGCTCACCGACAGCTAGACCGCAGAAACAACAAGCAAAAATTCTGGCGGCCAGTTTTTCGTTTCGTATTTCAGCTGGTTCATAGTTTATGTGATTAGTCTCACATATATTGCATAAGAACCATCAGAAAGTGCGCATAGTATAATCAAGTTTGTAGTATCTATCAAACAGTTTTCTTGATAAATTCTTTTCAAATGCAAGTTTCCTGTTTGTTTGCCAGCAACAAGAGCTCTATATAGGGCCGTGTCTTTAGCTGCTGTCAGCAATAAAATGCGATAAATAAAGCATTTACATTGAATATTGCTGAGGAAAGTGCACATTAAAAGGCTGCAGGGATTCAGACAAAAATTCCAGCTCTGACTTGTATTACCAATGGTAAAAAACTGCTGTTGTCTAATCAGATCAATGCAGCTAACCCCATCCAAAAGTACCAGAAAAACCCCATATTATCCTGTTACTGAACAAGTAATTATCCAATCTGTATCACAGCACAATAGCCACTTAATCAGATGTAGTCACAAAGCTGAGCATACAGACTCCATGACACAGGACCATGCTGCCCAGTGATAAACACATATTCAGATGCTCTTACCCAGGCAAGCAGCCTCCTTTATTGAGTATGAACAGAGGCAGTCGCGGACCAGCAGTTTCACAGCTCCGAACTGGGTTATCTCTGTTCTATTACCGGCTGGACAATAGGTATTAGAGGCACTTGATGCCCGGGGTTTCCATGGCAATGATGAATGCTGAACAAAAGTACTGTAGCCGGGCAATACTGCCAGAAAGACAGACCTGAGCCCACCCCGTCTGGCACTCTGCCAGGCAACCGCACAGGAAGACAGATATAAGGGTTAGCGGGAATGCAGGTCGCCTGTCATGCAGCCAGTCTGGCTGGAGTCAGATCTGGCAGCTCGATATAAGGAGAGGCGGTAGTTCAGGCGGCCTGGAGGGCTGGAGATCTGGCTGGGGCTGGACTGGTGGCTGGCAGCACGATTGGGGCAGAGTGGTTGAGGTGATGAAAAAAAATGGCAGCGGTCGGAGACAGCTGCCAGATTGAATCGTTATAGAAGAACCGGTAAATGTATACAGGTCACATTCTTTAATATTATGTAAAGTGTCATGCCATAAACAGGCATGCTACAGCTCCTGGTACAGGTCCTGATGCTGCAGGGCTGTGCTGGTCTTATCCGCTTTCCACTTATGAGCACTACTGCTGTACAGCCTTGCTGTTGCAGCAAGGCTTAAGCATGACGGATAAGGGAGCTGTCCATGGCTGTTTTGCATTCAGGCTTTAATCTTAGCCTGGGGCACTGGGCCTTTTTCTCATGTGGAGCCTGGTGGGCTGATGTTACTGCAGTTAATAAGATTACATATTATTACTGAAGTAGACCCTGAGCTCCTGTTCAACCAGCTTCTTGACTGTGCCGTCATCAATCATCTGCTGGTAAGCCTTCATGAGCTTGGCTGTGTAAGGGCTGTCTTTCTTGAAGAGCAGGGCCATGCCACCTTCACTGTCAGGGAGCTTGGCCGAAACATCAAGGCCGCAGTCAGGCCAGGAACCGATGTACTCACGGGCAATGATCTCGTCGATGATCAGAGCGTCAGCAAGACCACGTGATACGGCGTAGAAAGTCATGAAGGTGGACGGGGTTTCATAGGTTTTGATATTTGGGTATTTGGAGGTCAGACCTGAGATGTTGGTTCCGGTCTGAATGGCTAGGGTACGGCCATTGAGGTCCTCGGTGCTTTTGATGCGATCACCGGCACGGGTGACGATTACTACAGAGTTGTAGACGTAAGGCTCGGCAATGGTGTAGTACTTGCCACGCTCTTCAGTAGATGTAATGGCGCCGGCAACAACATCGGCCAGTCCGGCACGGCCCAGCTGAATCATTTCGCCAAAGCTCATGATTTCATACTTGCCGCTCTTATTCTTAAAGCCGGTACGTCTCTGCAGCTCTTTAATAAGTGCTACATCCAGACCGCCCAGGTGATGAAAACTGTCTTTGATTGTTACGAAAGGATGAGCGGCAGCCAGGATAACAATCAGGTTCTCGTTGCTCAGGTTGATGTCATCATTACTGTCAGCAGCATGAGCTGCAGGCAAAGAGCCTGCAGCTATGGCAAATGCAGCTGCCACCAGGGCAGATTTTCGACCGTACAGTCTGGCTGCGTCGGCGATGGTGCCGGCAATGCTGTTAAAGCTGCGCTTGAATAAACCCGCAAAATCCCTGGTGTTATACATATGTGATTCTCCTGGTGTTGTCGCGTGATACGGAAAATGACAGACAGTAGTGTCCAGGACAGCCCGGATATGGCTGTCTTAGAGGAATAAACAATAGAGTTTTCAGGTAATTTCCACTGAGCCTTTGCGATTATGGCAGGCAAACCTTGTGTCTTTGACTGCATCAGTATGCATCGATGCACTTTCGTGTTCAGCCATGAACCTGTTCATGGTATCTGTCAGCAGTTACAGGCTGATGTCCTGCAGATCAACTGGTCCGATAGCGCAGGCCTTACAGATATGCAGTATGGTGCAGCCCATGGAGATGCTGCATGGACCATCACATGATGGCCGCCGCCTGGCGCCGCATGGCTCAGCAGGTGGCATCGCCTGAGGGCTCCGCATGGCGCATCAGACCGCAGCAGACCGCATTAGCCGCATCAGCCGCAGCAGACTCCATCATCCGCAGCAGACCGCATCAGCCATATAGCGCATTGATGGACTGCAGAGCCTGCCAGGATTTTGTGTGGCCCCAACAGGTCCTGAGCGAGCAGGTCCTCTTGAGCTGCATATCAGGCAGAGTGATAAATACCTGGGGATATAAACTGGCATGGTTATGGCGCCGGGACGGCCCCATCTCCTGCCCAGGGCCCGCTGCCAGTTATAAGGCGGGATGTGAGATTGGAAGGGCAGGTTAGCATGTATTCTGCGCGCAGCATGCAGGCGGCAGAATAAGATGTACTGAAAGTATGACAGTATGGCGGCCATGCTTAATTACAGCGCTGGCACATTTATATGAGTACTGGTTTGAAAGTCCTGTTTGATGTAATACCTGATGTCTTTCAGTTTGCAGATTGTGAGATGTGTCAGACGGTGATTGATGCTCTTACCTGTCAAACAGCACTCAGATCGCTTTGAGCTGCTGCAGTTGCCTGAGCAGCATGGACCGATCTGTATGCTGTGAGCCGCTCCGATCTGGAAGCCGGGCGTTCAGTCTGGTCTCACGTTGTGTTAATAAAGCTGTTTATGTGGCAAAAGCGGGAATGCATGTGACATTACTGCAGTCTGATACTGCAACACCTGCAGGACCTTTGTATGTCTGACAGGACTTTTCTCCTGTAAAGGCAATTGACCACAACACCTTTTGTTTATTTTGCCCTTGAGCAGGCAATAACTGCAGAGCGCGATAATCATACTAAAGAGAATATGTTTGAAAAACATAGATTCGTGAAAACTTGTATGACAGTAATCAGCATTTTGCAGCTGCAGCAGCTGTTAAGCCCGTCACAGTCAGCTTTCATACAGCACGGGCGTGCCTTTTGGGCGAGTTAAGGCATGTGCCTTATTGTAATGTTACCACAGGCAAAATGTTACTGGTTAACATTTTAAATTACGCATCATATGAAAATATGCCCAAAATCACGACACTATGTGCTGTAATAAGAGTAGAAATATCAAAATATATTGATGTTATTTGTCACTTATTATCTGTATAAAAGCACGGAAAACAGCCCTGATATGTAAAGTATACGCCACCTGTGGACAAACTTAAAAAATCAAGTGCAGCCTTTATTTTTCTGACATGCAGTACACCTGAGCTCAGAACAGTTCAGCTCACCTCTGCTCATACTGCATCGCCTTCAGTCCCAGATCGCCTTCAGGACCGGACGTTCTGACGAGTGGACAGTACGTGTGAACAGTACGTGTGGACTGGGGCGGTTAGAAATGGATCAGGTAGCAGGACAGGATGCTCTGACCAGTGGACAGCAAGCGTGTACAGGGTGCAGTAATAAGGAAAGCCGATATCAGGTCCGGCCGTGTATTGTATGGCGGTCGGCTGCCGGGCAGTCTGGCAACTCAAGAGCAGGCTCAATGTTATGCAGGGTGTTGCGGTCATGGTCTTACAGATGTCTGGGCCGCAGGTATGGAGTGGACCAGGTCAGTCAGGGGATCATGGCCCGGCTGACTGAGTACCTGGCTGCAGGGCTGTCACAGGGGCTGGCGGCGTCAGAGGGACTCTCTTATCTAAACCAGGTGTGGCAGTCAGCTCTGCACTGTAGCCGTGCTCAGGCCAGCGTGGTATGCTTTACCTTTTGTTGGTCCTGCCATGGTTGCAGGCATGGGATGTGCCTGGGATTTGACCGGCATTGCCGGGGCATTGCGGATCTTTGCCATGCTGTGGCCCCGTCTGCAAAGACCTTATGCTTTTGCAGTTTTGTGTTGTCGTGCCCAATGCCAGGGGGTTGGTATGTGGCTTTGGACTGACTTTGACGGATCTTAATAGATTTTACAGATTAGGAGAGGCAAGTGGATAATGTTAAATTAATTGACAACTATTACAAGAGTCTTGATGAGGCTGATATTCTTGAGATCATGGAGCATATAAGCACTGAAGAGCTCATGTACATGTTTGGCAGAGATCTCGACAGCGTGGCTATGCTCAGGATGCTCGGAGCTCCGGAAATTGAAAATCCAGATGAGGTCAGACAGGGCAGAGTAGTATTTTTTGACATGCCTTCAACCATAATGGACTTTATGGCTTATTTCATTGAGGTCTTTGGGTTACATGTTTCGGACCACATCCTTCTTGCTGCAGTACTCATCAAGAACAAAAAGATTAATACTGCCCAAAAGGAGGAGCTCCTGGCCGACACTGTGGCACGCGTCCACTTTCTGGACCAGTTTATCCACAGGTTCTACATCATGGTGACCCTTATCCGCAGCAATGTAAACTACTTTGAGCTTACTGAGGCTGAAGCTTCGCTGCTGCAGCTGCTGGGCTTATTTATGAGAACAGTTCTGAATGTCATGAAGACCCTGGATGACAGCATGCCTCAGTGGTGGTCAGTTGGTATGACCAGGCTTGATATTACTCCTGCCATTGATAATTTCGAATTTTTAGTTCTGCGCACTTTGGCTCTGGATATCTTTACTGTAGACGAAGACAATGGTTTAGAGGACGATCCATATATCAGAAAGTACGAGGAGTACACTGAGGAAGAAATGTTGAAAATGGGAGCATCAATAAAACAGGTGATACACGCTCATGATGCCCTCACACGAATTGCTCTGCCTCCGGTACTGATCGATGCCGTTAAAGGTATGGAGAAAATGGCAGCCAGGCTGCCGGCGGCCACCAGCAAAAAGGTTAACAGGGAGCTGCTGGAGCGCTTCAAGGCAATGAACAATAATATGAAGTTTTACTGGTTGATCCACCATTACAACGAGCTCGACAATTAACAGGCGGCATACAGTATGGCCTGCCAGACCGTCATGCTGGCCCTGTTATTCCCATAAGGCCCGGGCTGCCATTGAGCACTGGCGGCAGCACGTCCTGTCATGGCAGGGCATGGCCTTGTCTGTCAGGGTCAGTGCCTGGGCCATATCCTGTTTGCTCTGGCCTGTACCGGCCGGCCCTGCTTTGTACTGCCCTGCCCTGCCCAGGATTAATCTGGATGATGCACTCTGTTTTAAGTTTTATATAGTAACGCGCAGTGTTCTGGCGCTGGCTGGAGCTCCATGGCTGCCCTTTATGAGCCTGAGGGACATCAATGGGCCTGAATGGTCCTGAATGGTCCTGAATGGGGCTGAAAGGGCTCTGTGAATCTGATGACCCCAGCGGCACTGAATAAGACTGGATGCGCCTTACTGAGAGGAAAGAAAAGTGGATAATGTTAAATTAATTTACAACTATTTTAAGAGTCTTGATGAGGCTGATATCCTTGAGATTATGGAGCATATCAGCACTGAGGAGCTCGAGGCCATGCTCGACAGAGAGCTTGACTGCGTGGCCATGCTCAGGATGCTTGGAGCTCCGGAAATTGAAAATCCAGATGAAGTCAGACAGGGCAGAGTAATATTTCCTGGCATGCCTTCAACCATAATGGACTTTATGGCTTATTTCATTGAGGTCTTTGGTTTACATGTTTCTGACCACATGCTTCTTGCTGCAGTACTCATCAAGAACAAAAAGATTAATACTGCACAAAAGGAGGAGCTCCTTGCCGACACTGTGGCACGCGTCCACTTTCTGGACCAGTTTATCCACAGGTTCTACCTCATGGTGTCCCTTATCCGCAGCAATGTAAACTACTTTAAGCTTACTGAGGCCGAAGCTTCGCTGCTGCAGCTGCTGGGCCTCTTTATGAGAACATTTCTGAATGTCATGAAGGCCCTGGATGACAGTATGCCTCAGTGGTGGTCAGTTGGTATGACCAGGCTTGATATTACTCCTGCTATTGATAATTACGAATTTGTAGTTCTGCGCGCTATGGCTCTGGATGTCTTTACTATAGACAAAGACATTGGTGTAGAGGACGATCCATATATCAGAAAGTACAAGGAGTTCACTGTGGAAGAAATATCGAAAATGAGATCATCAATAAAACAGGTGATAAACGCTCATGATGCCCTCACACGAATTGCTCTGCCTCCGGTACTGATTGATGCCGTTGAGGGCATGGAGAAAATGGCAGCCAGGCTGCCGGCAGCCACCAGCAAAAAGGTCAACAGGGAGCTGGCAGAGCGCTTCAAGGCAATGAACAACAATATGAAGTTTTACTGGCTGGCCCACAATTACGACGAGTTCAACAATTAACAGGCGGCATACAGGATGGTCCGGCCAGTCCGTCATGTAAGTCAGGCCCTTCCCATAAGGCCCGGGCTGCCATTGAGCACTGGCTGCAGCATGGCCTGTCAGGGCAAGGCCGGGCCTGTACTGGCCTGGCCTGTACTGTCCTGCTCTGCTTTGGCCAGCCATGTCCAGGATTAATCTGGATGAGGCACTGTGTTTTAAGTTTTGTACAGTATTATGCAGTGTTCTGGAGCTGGCTGGTGCTCCTGGACTGACCTTTATGAGCCTGAATTACCTCAATGGGCCTGAATAAGCCTGAATGTGCCTCAATGAATCTTATGTTCTCAACGGCCCTGATAAGCCTGTAGGGGCCTCAATGATCCTCAATGAGTCTCTGAGAGTTTGAATTTGCCTGAAAGGGCCTGTATGAGTCTGAGTGCTCCTGAATGTGCCTTATTGAGAGGAAAGGAAAGTGGATAACGTTAAATTGATTGACCGCTATCTCAAGAGCCTTGAAGAACTTGATGTACTTGAGATCATGGAGCACGTCAGCACTCAGGAGCTCAAAGCCATGCTGGACCGGGAGCCTGACAGCAATGCCATGCTCAGGATGATCGGAGCTCCGGAGATTGAAAATCCCGATAAGCTCAGAAAGGGCAAAGGTAATGAGTCCGTAGTACATAACAAGATAATGGACCATCTTTGTCATTTTGTAGAGCTCTTTGGTTTTCATAATTCTGACCATCTGCTGCTGGCCTCAGTACTTATCAAGAACAACAAGATTGATACAGCCGCAAAAATGGAGTTCCTGGCTGACACTGTGGCACGTGTGCACATGCTCGATGACATTATCTACAAGTTCAGCCTCATGGTAGCCATAATCCGCCGCAAGGTTGACCGCCATATGCTCAATGAGGACGACGCCTCGCTGCTGCAGCTGCTGGCCAGCTTTATGAGGTCGGTCATGACTGTAATCAAGGTAATGGATGACAGCATGCCTCAGTGGTGGGAAGTGGATATGACCAGGCTTGATATTACCCCGGCAATCGAAAAATACGAATACCTTGTTCTCACATATGTATATTATTCAATATCTTCTCGCAACAAGAAATGGGCAAAAGATAAGCCATATCTCATCAGGTTTAAGAGTTTTGATAAAGAAGAACTAAAAGGGCGGCTCATGAAAGCAGACATGGTTAGAGATGATCATATGATACTGACACGCATTCCTCTGCCGCCTCTGCTGATTGATGCCGTAAAGGGCATGGACAAAGTGGCAGCAAAACTGTCAGCAGCAAGCAACCAAAAGCTCGACAGTGATCTGGTAGCGCGCTTCAGGGCAATGAACAACAAAAAGACGATTTACTGGTTCACCCACAAGTACCAGGAGTGGGAGTTATAACAGCTGGTATACAGTGAGGCAAGGCCAGCTCTCACATCGGCCTGCATACCTGGCAGTAAGCCCATTTGACCGCCCTGCTGCCCGCCCATTTGACCGCCCCGGCTGTCAGCTGCATCATCAGGGCAGACCGACGCTGACCTCACTGCGTCCTGCTGGTCATCAATGCCCGGCAGTGCCCGGCTGGTCATGCACTGTCAATGTCCTGTCGGTCCTGCAGGGCATCAGATCCGGCAGTGGCCGGCCGGGTCTTCAGGCCCAGAAGGCAGTACCAGCTCTGCATTTGATGACCTTATGGGGATCAGGGCAAGGCTGGTCGTTGCCATGGGGCGTGGACCATGTGATGTGGACCATGCACATGTACCATGCACATGGGCCATGTGACATTGGGCATGGGCCATGTATACTGGGCATGGATATGGGCCATGCGGCATGGCTATGAGGCATGGGTCCGGGGTCTGATTTGATGTTTAGGAACTGTAAGCAATTAAATTGATCTTTTAAAACCATTGATTCGATAGTTCCAGAGAGGAAATGGCCCAATGGGTTCCATGTCTATCGATTTCATCTGGGCATCACTGATTTTGATGCCTGTTT
>NZ_JALKIK010000033.1:0-61538 GCF_023050955.1 Anaerobiospirillum sp. NML120511 | reverse complement strand
AAGCGTTTTAGTGACAAGCTGGCACTATCAGCAAATGCAACTCGTTAAGTTTCACACGTGGTCCTTTTTATGCTTGGCCATGCTGCCCTAAATTTTGTGATCCGGATCAGGGCGTGTGTTTCCCCTATTTGAAAATACACTTATGGCAGGCTTCATGCTGCACATCATGTCAGATGCAGATAAACTGCACCAGGGCATGATATTGTCTTGCCTGAAATATTATGACAACAGGCGGCCGTCAAAGCTTTGATGAGCGCTATCCCCATGGCTGCAGCAAGACATGCAGCCAGGCATGCAGACAGGCATGCAGGCCGCAGCTGCAGGCTGCAGGGCGCAGCTGGGGCTGTGAGCCGCAGGCCTGCGGCAGGTACTGCTGCGTGGTCGGCAGATTTTTCGGGCAGGTGAGAGCCTGTCTTTTTCAGCCAGGTAATGCCAGGTTCAGTCATGCTCTGACCTGATGTTATCGCATGCTTCTTTTCCCTCCTTGCCTGTGCAGCCGTTTGTTGTTTACGGCACAAGGTTTGGGCTGACGGCTTTGAGCCGGTCTGAATTTATGAGGTCAGGCCTTTAGCGGGTACAGACTGTTTTATTAACATGCCAACAGAGGCGGCTTCTGCTCCTGCATGATTACTGCAGGGGAGTGGCCGATTGCTTATGAACAGGCCATTTCTGCGATACTTTGTCACTCGCTTTATCATATCTTTCGGCGTCCTGCTGGCTATCTACTTTGTCTTTATTTTCCAGATCATTGAGTCGCGCCGTGACCTTGCGCGCTCCATGGCTCAGGAATCCATTTCCCACGTTGAAATTATCCTCAACAACATGATTGAAAAGACCGATATGGTCGAGGGCTTTTTGCACTCCATGGGTGAGGATAAGATGCGTGCCATGATGGAAAATCTGGACGGCAAAACCCATCTGCAGGAATTCAATCTCTTCGCTTCCATGCTCTACGATACCCCGGCAATCAAAGGCCTGCAGCTGCTGCCAAAAGGTATCATGCTCTACTCCTATCCTCTGGCCGGTAACGAAGCTGCCATAGGTGATAACGTGCTCGAACGTGAAATCACCCGCGAAACAGCCGAATACGCCATGCTCTCCGGTCTTACCACCATTGACGGTCCGCGCAAATTCCTTCAGGGCGGCATTGCCATGGTGGCCCGTAATCCTGTTTATCTCAACGACGGTACTTTCTGGGGCTTTTCAGCCATTTCCATGTCTCTGCCTGAGATCATTGAGCCTTTTGGGCTCAATGACCTTACCCGTCAGGGCTATGAGTACCGCTTTGTCATGATGAATTTCGGCAAGCCTGTTGAAGTGGGTTCCACCCTGCAGCATCACCAGCTCAAGGACTGTGTTTCCTACTCCAAGCTCATCTCCGGCCGCCGTGTCACTCTGCATATTATTCCGCGCTATGGCTGGCTGTCAGCAGCTGATGCCTGTTACGGTCTGATCTTCTTCCTGGTAGTAGCTCTGGTCATTGCCTATCTGGCCACCCGCAACAAGCAGTCATCCATGGATCTCATTGATGCTCTGCAAAATGAAAAGCACATGCGTGAGCTGACGGCTCAGGCCTATAACGAGGCTGAGCAGGCCAATAAGGCCAAGAGTAACTTCCTCAGTGCCATGAGTCATGACCTGCGTACCCCTATGAATGCCATTGTCGGTCTGTGCACTCTGCTGGCCCGCGACAGTGGCAATCAGCAGAAAGTGGCTGACTATGCCCGCAAGATCAGTGCGTCCTCGCAACACCTGCTGGGCCTTATCAATGACATTCTGGACATGTCAAAGATTGAAAGTGGCAAGGTCTCGGTCAATGCCCGTGAGTTCTCGCTTGCCGAGCTCATTGAAAACGTCAATACCATTGTCCGTCCTCAGGCTCACGGCCGTCATCAGGCCTTTGATATTCATATCAACAGTATCGAGCATGAGCTTCTCATCGGCGATGATCTGCGCGTCAATCAGATTCTGCTTAATCTGCTGTCCAATGCGGTCAAGTACACTCAGGTAGGCGGTCATGTCTGTCTGACTGTTACCGAGGAGCCAAAGCGCTCCAATAACAATATTGCCAGCTATATCTTTGAGGTCAGGGACAATGGCATGGGTATGACTGAGGACTTCCTCAAGCATATTTTTGAACCATTTGCCCGTTCTGAGACGGCCATGAACACCCGCATACAGGGTACCGGTCTTGGAATGACCATTACCAACAATCTCATCAAACTGCTGGGCGGTACTATCGACGTCAAGAGCAGGGAGGGTGAGGGTACTACCATTACGGTCAACCTTTCATTCAAGATTCATGGCGTTGAGGTCAATGATCGTGACTTCTTTGCTACCCACAACATCAGCAATGTACTTATTATTGATGACGATATTTCCGACTTCAAGTCAGTAGAGGTAACCCTCTCTGAGGCCGGAGTAAAGTCTTATCATGCCCGTGGCAGTGCTGATGCCATGGAAATTCTGGCCAGCATGGACAAAGATAACTCCAGCATCAGTCTCATTTTGCTTGACCTGAAGCTGGAAAACGAAGACGGTGTATCCGTTGCCCGCACCCTCAATCAGAGCAGCTTCAAGGACATTCCTGTCATCATGCTCTCAAGCTACGACTATTCTGAGGTTGAGCTTGATGCCATGGAGGCCGGTGTTTCTCATTTCCTGAACAAGCCTCTGTTCCTGTCCAGCCTCAAGCAGGCTCTGGATACCATGTCTCACCGTGAGTCAGCCGATGGCAGGACTGATGGCAAGGGCGAGGCCAATATTCTTGAGGGCTTGAATATTCTGGCTGCCGAGGATAATGAGCTCAATTCCGAGATTCTGGTAGATCTGCTGAGCATGCGCGGTGCCCACTGTAAGGTATGCTCTGACGGTGTTGAGGTGGTTGAAGAATTCAGCCGCAGCTTACCTGGCACTTACGACATTATTCTCATGGACGTACAGATGCCGCGTAAGGATGGTCTTGAGGCTACCCGCGATATCCGTAATCTTGATCGCAGCGATGCCCGCGTGATTCCTGTGATTGCCATGACGGCTAATGCCTTCTCTGAGGATATCAAGGCCTCACTTGATGCCGGCATGAACTATCATGTCTCCAAGCCAATTGACTTCAAGCTCCTGGAGATGTGCATCAAAGACGCCCGTGCCCGCTGGTACTGCCGCGAGCATCCTGATGATCCTTCCTGCATACCATATATGGCAAATGGCGAGGTTGCTGCACCTGAGCGCGGTGTGCCTTACGGCTCTCAGGCCGTTGCTCCAGATCCTGTAGAGTCTGAAGATCCGGAAATTGCTGCAGCTCGCGAGGCGGCCCGAGCCCAGCTCAAGCCTCAGATCATGGGCGCTTCACCTGATGAATATGTAGCAGGCGATCCTGCAGTACCGGTAACTGAACAGTCCTCTGCACCGGCCTCTGCCCCGGCCTCCGCCGCTGCCATGGCAGCAGACCAGACTGCCGGCGCAGCCGCCAGCGGCGCCAGCGGCGCCTCCGACCGCAGCCGCAGCTGACGCACGGTCAGGGCCGCCCGGTTATGCCTGGTAAGTCCCGGCAATGCCGGGCAGGTCCAGGAATGCGGTTATGTCTCCATATTGCTCATAAAGAGCTTATAAAAGCGCCCTGAAGGGCGTTTTTTAATTGCGTTTTGTGTATCTGGTAAGTGCGATCTGAGGACAGGTTGCGCAAGGGGCATAGCTTTTTGCCGACTGTGCCTTAAGATAAGGGTCTGAACCGGGCTTGCTTGGAGCGCCGCAGCCGCGCCGCAGCCGCAGCAGCAGCCGCGCCTTTGTTGTTGACCATGCGGTGGCCATGGCTGCAAGGGCCATGGCGGTTGGCCATGGCTTCAGCGGTCCGGGATGGGGCACCTTGGGAGTGGCCTTGTGGCTGGGATTTTTCTGTATTGAGGGGGACAGAGATGACGGGGCTTTGTGACCACCATTGCCATCTGCTGCTGGGACTTTATGACCCGCATGAGCTGGTCAGTCGCTTTTATTGCGCAGGTGTGCGCTCACATGATGACTGGTGGCAGTATCTGAATGAGCAGGTCGAAGCTCAGGCTGACAGGCTGTCCGCTGGCGGTCAGCTGGAGGCGCGGCTTGAGAGCTTTGTGTCCTCCGAGGTCGAGCATTTTGTTTTACAAAGCGTCTGTGCCTTTGATGCACTGCTGTGTGCCAGCGTGCTCAGGCGCGCCGGGCTTGCTGACAGTGGGCGCTTTTCTCTTGGAGTCGGGATTCATCCTTTCTGGCTGTCTGACGTGCTTGAGCACAACGCCTGGGAGGCAGAGCTGCAGCTGCTGTTAAAGGTCATTGCCTTTGTGCAGGACAGCTGTCCTAAGCTGTATGGGCAGGCGCTGGGTGAGGTGGGCCTTGATACGCGTTGTACTGTGGATATGGATGAGCAGTACCGCTGCCTCAGTGACTTTCTGCATGCCACCGTGCATCTGAATCTGCCTTATTCCTTTCACTGTGTACGGGCCTTTACTGACCTGCAGCGCTGCATCAGGCAAACAGATCTCAAGGGCAGAATCAGAGGCTGTTTCCATGGCTTTAATGGTAAGCCTCCCCTGGCTCGGGCTCTGATAATGGACGGCCTTAAGACCGGACTTGGGCAGGCTCTGCTCTTTGCAGACAATCAGAAAAAATTCACCCTCCTTGCTCATGACCTGCCTGCCGACCAGATTCTGCTGGAAAGCGATTTTGACGGCACTTTCAGCGACCATTACGACGGTACCCTCATTTCAAGGATCAGCGCTCACCTTGAGCACCTGAGGCAGGCTCCCCTGGTCAAGTAGCCTCTGCCCCGCCAGCCTTTGACCCAGTAGCATCTTAGCCCGTAACCTCTGAGCCTGTAGCCGCTGACCCGGCATCCTCTGACACATCTGCCTCTAAGCCAGCAGTTGGCAGCAGGCGCACAGCGGCGCGCCCAGGTCTGGGCCGCTGTCGCTGCGGCCATGCTGGCGCTGCGCCTTGCATTGGCGGAGCAGAGGCTGGTCATGGGGCGTGCTGAGTCAAAATGGCCTATAATTGGATTTCCTGTCGCCAGCTGCAGTTGCAGCAGCCGCCGCAGCCGCCGCCTGCTGCAATGGCAGCAGGGGCTGACCGGGGACGGTCAGGCAGGTGGCAGGATGTTGTTTATCAGGATTGAAGGATAGAGCATGTTCCGCGATGTATTTTTAGTAGTCAGACGTGAAAGTGGGGAGTCAGCACAGAGCATTACTGAGCGCCAGAAAAACCTGATTGATGAAGTGCTGGGGATGTGCTCATCTGATTTGGGCTCAGTGCGTACCGTTTATCAGTGCGACCCGCGCCGTGAAATGGTTTACAGCCTCAGTGTCTTTGACCATGACATTGACGAGAGCGTCGAGCGTGCGGTAAAGCATGAGGTACTCGAGGGCCGCTTCAGGGGACAGGTTGATGTGCTATTTTCTGAGAGCTTTCCATGCTTCTGTCCTGGTTCCAGCTATGACGGTGCTCTGGTAATGGACATGGACATGACCACAGTGCAGATTGAGGGTATTGATGAAATTGCCCGCTGCCTCAATGTCTTTGACCAGGTGGCCGCCATTACCTCAGAGGCCATGCATGGCAAGCTTGATTTTGCCCAGTCACTGACCCGTCGTGTTGCTCTGCTCAAAGGTGGTGATGCTGAAAGCGTGCTGGAAAAGGTTCGTGGCATCATGGTTGAGACTGACGGTCTTAATGAGCTGCTTACTTTCTGCAATGTCCTTAAGAATGCAGACCATGGTGGCAGGTTCAAAACCTGTATTGCCTCAGGCGGCTTCCATGATCTCATTGATGTCATTGTTCAGCGCTACGGTATTGATGCCGTCAGAGCCAACAGACTTGAGACCGACGACAATGGCTTATTTACCGGCAGGGTCAGCGGCCCGATCATTGATGCTCAGGCCAAGGCCGATCTGGTAGTTGAGCTCAGAGAAAGTGGCACTGCTCAGCAGAACATTATTGTGCTTGGTGATGGTGCCAATGATCTCAAGATGATGGCTCAGGGCGGTCTGGGCATTGCCTATCATGCCAAGCCAAAGGTTCAGCAGGAGGCCCGCAACTGCCTGAACATAGGCACTCTGGCAGCCGTACGTGCTCTGCTGCAGCTCAAGGCTGACCTTAATACCCCGGCCTGAAAGCTTACCATGCGCTCCCTTGGCAATGTCTTCGTCAACGGCCTTGCCAGCGTTATACGCTTCCCGCGCCTCTAGCGGCCGACAACAGCCAGCGTCTGGCTGGGCGGCAGCAGCCAGCCGCAGACCAGCCTGGCCCGGTCCTGGGCCGTGCCTTGCACAGGCCAGGGCCATCAAGGCCAGGTCAGGTCCGTCCGGTTGGGGCGGTTGAACAGCTATGAAAAAAAGCGTCCCTCTTCACAGATGTGGAGAGGGACGCTTTTTTCAGGGCGGCAGGGCCGGAAAACCGGGCCTGCCGTGAGGCGGGGGCCGGGATTAGCGGCCGGTGCCGAAACGCTCGTAGCGGATAGCTGTCTCTGGAACGCCGTTCTTAATCAGAGTGTCAATAATGTTATTGGCAAAACGGGTTGGGCAGCATACATAGTAGGTGGCATCATCAACGACGAGGTTGGCAATGTCTTCTTCTGTTGGATGGCCCATTTCAGCTGTGTAGTGCAGCTGGAGAACACGGATATCCTCTTCGGTAATGAGCTCCTCGATTTCCTCACGGTGTGGGAGGTGAGCCTCATCCTTACATACATGGAAGAAGATGAGTGGACGGCCACGGGCGTCTTCACTTCTTAACATGGCAAGGGCAGGGGTAATACCGATACCTGCAGAAATCAGGACGATAGGGTTATCGCCCTTCTCCAGAATAAATTCGCCTACTGGTGGGGAAACGTCCAGGAGATCACCCACGTTGTAACTGTCGATGAGGGTATTGGAAACCATGCCTGCAGGACGGTCATCAACAGGTGGAATACGGCGTACACTGATGCGGATAGACTTGTGGTCGTGAGCATTGACAGTGTACTGACGTGGCTGAATCAGACCCTGGTCCTTGAGGTAAATACGCAGGGATACGAACTGACCTGCGATAACATCACGCAGCTCACCGCCATCAACAGGCTCGAGAATGAAGCTGAAGATGTCCTCGGTTTCCTGATTCTTGTTGATAATACGGAAAGCACGCCAGCCGGACCAGCCGCCATTGGCGTTGGCACTCTCCTCATAGAGTTCGGCTTCGGTCTTGATGAAGATTTCTGCCAGCTGTGCATAGGCTGAAGCCCAGGCATCGAGCAGCTCATCGGTAGCGGCATCACCCAGAACTTCCTCAATGGCGTCGAGCAGGTGACGGCCCATGATTGGGTAGTGCTCAGCGCGGATGTTCAGAGATACGTGCTTACTGGCAATATGCTGCACAGCATTGAAAAGGACGATAGGGTTTTCAATATTCTGAGCATAGGAAAGGATGGCTGCAGCAAGTGACATGTGCTGCTTTCCAGTACGCTGATGTCCCTGATTAAACAGCTGACGCATTTCAGGATTGCCTGCGAGCAGGCGGCGGTACAGAGCGGCTGTAATTTCTACGCCACGCTCCTGAAGAGTAGGTACCGAGCTTTTGACCAGTTCAATCTGTTTTTCCGTAAGCATGAAGGGGTCCCTGGTTGATAAATTCAGCTAAATATCCGCATCCTTCTGGCAGGTTGCGGCTATGACTAATGGCCTTTAGGAAACTATTTCGCGTAGACAGACCTGAAAGGACCATTGAGACTGCAGCTGGCATTGTGCTCAGGCTTTGACAGGCCCGGGTACATCCACTGACCGCTGAATAATGAAATCCGTTTGTTTGAGCGAACTGCCATCCAGCCGCAGCTGGCGGCTTCCTGGGTCACACCTGCAGTGCTGTACAGGACAGAAAATTGACAGGCAACTTCTGCTTGCTGACAGCTCTGTTACAGGTTTGAGGCTCTGATTTCCCGTAATTATACGGGGCGCCCCTGAACCAGACCAGATAATTCGTTATTTATATGCAGCATTCAGGCCGCGTTTGTATGACGTTTCCCGACGGCAGGCTCATGGCACTGCCTGACGGTCAGCAACTGGAACTGCCTGCCGGGCGGCCATGGCACTGCCATCTGGCAGGCGCAGGGCACCGCCCTGGCAGTCTTATGTGCCTGAGGGTAATGCTGATGCCGTGGCCTTGAGGCCTGTCTCGGGTAGTTTCCCCTGTTAATCCTCAGCTGCATCCTCGTTTGCTGCAGGCTTTACATGCAGCAAAGGGCGATGCTGATAAGGCAGGTGAAGCTGCACTGTGCCCTGAGTCAAAGGCGGCACAGAAAATCAGAGTTTACTCTGAAAGTCTGTAGCTGTTCAGGCATGATACCGCAAACTGCAAAATATGTATCAAGGATATGCGCACAAAAGCGAATCATATCTACTGTTGTAAGTGTGTGATGCTATTGAGCAGTGTGTGGAAAAAAGGCCTGCACGTGCTGTTTGTCTTTGATTTCAGATATGGAAAAAGCCGTGATTTTTTCACTGTGCACCAGTCAAAAAGTGCGCCGGATCCCATATTGGGGCACTGTTAAAGGCACATACTAGCACATAATACGACATATGAATTTGAAGCCCGTGGCACTTATGACCAAAAGTAGGAAAAATCCTTCTCAGTCATTCACGCACGGCAGCATCCTCCTCAGCCATTAATGCGGCAGCATCCTGCACAGCCGGTATTGCGCACAGCAGCATTCTGCACTGGAGCATCCACAGCAGCATCCACAGCATCATCTGTACAGGCTCCAGCGCGGCTGCATGCCTGGTGCTGAATCAGGCTGTGATGCCTGATCCGGGGTGGCGTCCCTGCACTTCTGGCACTTGTCAGGGGCTTACAGGGTTACAGCTTTATGTCCCTGGGGACACAAAATGTAGCCATTGAGGGCCCTTAATGCTATTTTGTGCTGTGCTTTGCTCCGGCAAAAGTTCTGCAAATTCATAAACGGCAGAAAAATACACTTTCTTGAGGACAAACTCTGCATCAGGATCACAATCTTATTAAGTTGTCAGAGGCGGCCCTCAGGCGGCGCCTGCAGGTGCAGACAGGCAGCGCATAAGGGCACCAGCATGCAGCCCGGGCGCAGGCCGGGGCAGCCGGCCCGGGCGTAGGCCGGGTTCGGCTGGGTGGCTGCAAGTACGTAGCCTGTACTGTTGCAGGAGCAGAGAATATTCCGGTTTTGTGAGTACCGGCGGATTTTGATTTTTTATTCAGGCAGAGAGCTATGGCCAAAGCAAAAACAGTTTATGTGTGCCGTGAGTGCGGCGCTGAATTTTCACGCTGGCAGGGACAGTGTAAGGCCTGTGGCGAGTGGAATACCATTGAGGAGCTCAAGCTGGCCGGCCCAAAGGCCGAGCGCTCAGTTGCCCGTGGCATGAGCGGTTTTGCCGGTCAGGCCGATGGCAAAATTGAAAATCTGGCCAACGTTCAGGTGGCCCAGACTCCCCGTATTCCCAGCGGCTACGGAGAATTCGACCGCGTGCTGGGCGGCGGCATTGTGCCTGGCTCGGTAGTGCTTATTGGTGGTAATCCAGGTGCCGGCAAGTCAACCCTGCTGCTTCAGACTGTGTGCAAGCTGTCAGACACTACCAAAGTGCTCTACATCACAGGCGAAGAATCGCTTGAGCAGGTAGCTCTGCGTGCTCACCGTCTGGGCCTGCCAACAGCCAGTGTCCGCATTGGTGCTGAGACCTCCATTGACAATATTGTCAGCCTGGCCATGAAAGAAGAGCCGTCCGTACTGGTAGTGGACTCCATTCAGGTCATGCATGTAAGCGATGTTGACAGTGCTCCGGGCTCGGTATCTCAGGTACGTGAGGCCGCTGCTGCCCTTACCCAGTTTGCCAAGCGCACAGGTATTGCCGTCTTTCTGGTAGGCCACGTTACCAAGGAGGGCAGCCTTGCCGGCCCTAAGGTGCTCGAGCACTGTGTTGACTGCTCGGTAATGCTCGAGGCCGGTAATGACATGCGTTTTAGAACCCTGCGCTGTCATAAGAACCGTTTTGGCGCTGTCAATGAAATCGGTGTGTTTGCCATGACCGATAAGGGCCTGCACGAGATTAAAAATCCATCGGCCATCTTCCTCAACCGTCAGGAAACAGTGGCTCCAGGATCTCTGGCTACCTGCGTGTGGGAGGGTACCCGTCCGCTGCTGGTGGAGCTGCAGGGCCTTGTCGATATATCCCAGTATGGCAATCCGCGCCGTCTGTCTCTTGGTACCGATGCCAACCGACTGTCCATGCTGCTGTCAGTGCTGCACCGTCATGCCGGTATTCAGCTTGCAGACCAGGACGTCTTCGTCAACGTGGTAGGTGGCGTAAAAATCGATGGCACCTCAGCTGACGTACCTCTTATCCTGGCGCTGCTGTCCTCCTTTACCGAGCGTCCGGTAGAGCGCACCACCATTGCCTTTGGTGAAATAGGTCTGACCGGTGAAATCAGACCGGTGCAGTCCGGTCTTGAGCGCCTCAATGAGGCCGAAAAGCAGGGCTTTACCCGCGCCATTGTCCCTTTCGATAATGCCCCGCGTAACAAAAACCGCATAGGCAACATGGAAATCACGCCAGTCAAAAATATCCAGCAGCTCGTTGAGCTGGTCTAGCCGCCCGACAGCCAGCCTGTCTGCCAGGCTGATTGCCTGGCCTTCCTGCCGTCAGCAAGGCATGGCTCTCTGTCTGTCTGTCTGTCCCGGCCGTCTGGCAGGCTTGCCTGACATACGGTCAGGCAGGGCATGGCAATGCAAGGTCAGGCTGGGCCCAGGCAATGCCCTGCAGTGTAATTGGGGGCCGGGGCCGGTATTTTACTTAATACAAAAAAACGTCCCCTGTTACTGCGTGGAGTAACAGGGGACGCTTTTTATGGGGCTGCGTAAGCAGGCCTTAAAAGTCCGGGCTGCTCTGCACTTGCAGAGCGTGCCGGGCTGTGGCTGCTGTTAGCGGCCGGTGCCGAAGCGCTCGTAGCGGACAGCGCTCTGTGGAACGCCGTTCTTGACCAGAGTGTCGGTAACGAACTTGATCATGTCGCCTGGGCAGCAGACATAGTAGGTGGCGCCGTCAACGATCTGAGCAGCAATGTCAGCCTCGCCTGGGCGGCCCTTTTCAGCAGTATGGAAGACATTGAGCTTTCTGCCTGGCTCCCTTGCAATCAGGGCGTCAATTTCAGCACGGTGAGGCATGTGAGCATCATCGCGGCAGACGTGGAAGAAGTTGAGGGCACGACCGCTCATGTCAGAGCTCTTTAACATGGCCAGAGCAGGGGTAATACCAACACCGGCGGTGATGGTTACTACAGGGTTTTGACCCTTCTCAAGTACAAACTCGCCCAGTGGTGGGGAAACCTCAACCATGTCACCAACATTGTAGTTGTCGTGCAGAGCGTTGGAGACCATGCCGGCTGGATTGCCGTTTACAGAGTCAATGCGGCGTACGCTGATACGCATGGACTTGCCGTCGTGAGCATTAACAGTGTACTGACGTGGCTGAATGAGCTTGTCGTCCTTGAGGAATACACGTACGGATACGAACTGACCGGCAGTTACATCACCCAGCTCGCCGCCATCAGCAGGCTCGAGCACGAAGCTGGTGATGTCGCTGGTTTCCTGGGTCTTGGCAGTGATAACAAAACCACGCCAGCCAGACCAGCCGCCCTTGGCAGTGGCAGCGCTGTTGTACAGGTCGGCCTCTACCTTGATGAGCAGATCAGCAAGCTGACCATAGGCTGCAGCCCAGGCGTCGAGAAGCTCGTCATTTACGGCATCGCCCAGAACTTCCTTGATGGCCTCAAGCAGGTGACCGCCTACGATTGGGTAGTGCTCAGGACGGATGTTGAGGGATACATGCTTGCTGGCGATGTGCTTTACTGCATCGCCCAGAACTGAAAGGTTCTCAATATTCTGAGCATAGGCAAGAACGGCCATGGCAAGGGACATCTGCTGACGTCCGGCACGCTGGTGGCCCTGGTTGAAGAGCTGACGCATCTCAGGATTGAGAGCGTGCATGCGGCGGTACATGGCAGTAGTAATGGCTACACCGTGCTCCTGAAGAGCTGGAACTGAAGCTTTGATCAGTGCAATCTGGTTCTCAGTAAGCATGTAGATTTTCCTTTTTGACGAATTATCTGACATCGCGCTCTCTAAAGAGAGCTGCGATAACAACAGGGATAATATCCCTTGTATACCGCATCATAACTTCACAGTGTCAGCAGGCAGAAAGCTGACCTGGTACGGTTCGTATCATTTTGTGTACACACACGCCTGAGCTTAATACAGCATGTTCTTAGCATGGCTGCATTTTGCCTGAGGCGGGGCATGATGAGCATTGTGCTGACAGCTTCATGCTGTGGCGCAGTATGATGATATGCCGGTTTTTATAAGGCAGTGGGATATAAGGTTTGCCTGATGGGGTATGTTCTCAGGCCAGTTCAGGCCATTAAGGCCTGCCAAGTTCATGTTCCAAGTCTGGTAATGAAATCAAACGGGGCAGTAAGGCATGGAGCTTTGGAAACTGGGGGCTGCCAGTACATATAAATCTTCACTCTTAACTGCTGTGGCCGGGCAACACTGTTTAGTGTTGGGCGGCGCGCTGCAAGGTGTGAATTCAAGGTGTTCCGGACTTTTTACATACATGGCTGGTTCCAGATATAGTAAGTCAGCACTTACACAGTGACAATGAGTATTCTGGTGAAATTCTTTCACATGCATCAAAGTAATCACCTGCCTTACAGTTAATTTGTCAACTACCTATGCTGATTTGCACAGCAAGAGAACATATTTGTTCAGAAATTGACCATATTCTCAAAGATGCGGGTCTCTTCACACTGCGCTTTTTCACAAATTACGCATGACGTTGACAACAGGTAATGCTGCCACTTGGCCTGATACTGCCCCAGGTGAAATGTGAAGCGTATCTTAGGCTTTTGTCAGCACGCCGCTGCATATGCGGCTACACAGGGTCTGACCAGTACCACCGACGGCAGTGAAGAGTTGAGGGAACGATTTCACCGGCTCAAGACGGGCACAGCAGACAGGCCTGCAGCGGCGCGACATGCAGGACGGCGGCGGCACGGCAGGCAGGACGGAGGCGGCATCTGCAGTCGGGGCTGCATGCTTTGAATAATGGACTGGGTGATTAGGGACGGGACGTAAATTTCCCTGCTGTTGAACTGGAGTTGCCTGGACAACTCAATGGGGGCGTGCAAGAGGCTGAAAGGGCTGAAAAAGCTGCTCCATGGGGCCAGTGCCAGCTGCTGAGCAGGATGCGCAAGCTGCTGAGTTGGATGCGCAATATGCTCAAGCTGCTGAACCAGCTGCTGCATGGATGGGGGCAATGCTGGCAGGGACAGATTGCAACAGTAAGCGGGATGATTTCCGGCAGATATGAAAGCTAAATAGCGCATGACTGGCACAATCAGGCCATGCAGCAGTGGCAGCTGTCACAAATGCAGGGGTTGTGTCCTGGCAGGTGGTCAGCTGGTAGCAGCGGTCAGCTGACGCCTGTCTGTGCTGTGGCCGGCTGAACTGTGGGCGTCCTTGCATGGCAGTCGGCTACGGGATGGACCTTGCTGGTATGGGGTGGGTACGGGATAAAATAAAATGCCAGACATTTCGTCTGGCATTTTATGGATAAATCTTTTTATCAGTCATTATGCATGAGAACGTTAAGCTCACGGCCAAGAATATCTGAGCGGCCTACGTTCATCTCAACAAGACGGCGCAGGTTGGAAATTGAATCCGAATCAATACGCTCACACTCCAGACCCAGCTTCTTGCCTATTACGTGACGGCAAATCATGAGCATGGTGATCTTGGTAGTGGCCTGCAGCTCGATAACCAGCCTGTACTTCTGGCCTTTAAAGAAATGAGGATCGTCTTCAAAATTTCGCAGCTCTACAAACGCTCCTTTGAGGGATACGTCATGTACCAGAACCATGTAATTCTTCTTTTGAACTTCAGATTGTAAGATGCCTTCCAGATCGAGGGCAACACGAGAGTATTTGCGGCGCTCCATATTCATATTCCTTAGTATTCCTAAGCTTGTTTCCTGATGTAATTAAGAACCTGGCATGAAAATCTGCACTGATCCTGATGCTGGTTGCAGTCAGGATTAAAGGGCTTTCACGGGGTACTCTGTCAGCCTGATGTCTGAACTGACAGGCGTGAGTGCCCGGAGATTCCGCTGCTACATCCAAAACGGGCTGATGTACGCTCAGAAAAACCGTGCCTGAATACTCCCCCGTATCAGGGGAACTCAGCAGTTAAACCTTAGTTTGAATGTTTGACAGCTGCCAGTTAATAAGGTTGCCGGCGTTACCAGGTGCCTTTTCTGACACAAAAGAACGCAAATTGACGATTAAGCAAGCAAAAAAGCGATCGACATAGTGATCACCACTGACTCCGGATAACCGGCCTTTCTCAACTGTGCTTCAATGCCAGTCCTGATGTATGAAAGACTGGACAAAGCATATAGCTGTGATATTGAACTGGCACTAGTTTATCCTGATTCATACTATATTTCTAGTTACACCATAAAAAACCTACAGGCGATTATTTCTAATTGTGATGCAGCGCATCACAATATTGTTAAAAGTGCATTAGAACACGGTAAATCTGCCCTGCAGATTATTCTTAACTGTAAGTTTGTAAAATCAAATATGGACAGTTTTCAGGGGGTTTTTACTGTGTAAACGTTATACTGGTTATCAAGTGTTTGGGACAGCAGAACGTGCACTTTAAAGGTTAATTTTCGGTCCTGGATCCATATGGTCCATAGACAGTGGTCGAACGTCTGGCAGGGCTGCGGGACTGGCGATCTCCTCCTGCTCTGTCACGTCCGTGACGTGGGCCTGAACCATCACGTCCATAGCTGTTACGTTCCTGGCCCAGGCTCTCACCACGTCCGTGGCGGCCACGTCCGTCACGACCGCCCTTGCGGGCGCCGTCGCGGCCACCGGCTCGCTCGTCGCGTCGGCCACCACAGGAACGGCTGCCATTGCGGGCGCCGTCCCGGCGTCCAGGATGACGGCTGTCGCGGTTGCCTGAGCGTTCACGGCGCTGTGGGCCGTGACCGTGCTCAGAGGCGCGGGCAGTGTTCTCTGGGGACCTGGTGTCTGTGTCGCTTTCCAGGAGAGCATCGCCCTCGGTGAAAACTGCATGGCCATGAGCGCCCCGGGCATTGCTGGCGCTGCTGGCGCCGGTGTCGGCGGCTGCTGTCAGGTCGGACTCATCATCAAGGTCATCAAGATCAGCAAAGTCATCACCATCGGTGATGACCACACCGTCTGCAGTTTCGTACTGAGCATCGCTCTCCGGGCTGTCGCTGCCCTCATTGCTGCTGCCTTGAGTGCCGTTGCGGGAGGCTTTGGCATTCTTTTTTCTGGCTGGCAGCTGGCCCCAGACGTTCTCGTCGGAGCTCTCGCCGGGGCGTCCTGCACTGGTGGCGCCATCTGCACCGCCATCGGCGTCGCTGTCACGGGCTGAAATGACAAAGCAGTCGGCAAAGTCCTCGTAGCTTAGCTCAATATCAAGGCCGATATTGCTTACCTCAGGGGCAAGGGCAAAACGCAGCAGCTCCTGGACATTCTTTTCTGAGCGTGGCTCCATGACCTTGTACATAAGGTCAATCTGGAACTGCATCTCACCCTGAATCTCCTCAAGTTCGAGCAGGGCGTCTTCATCAAGTTCCTGATCCGGGTAGTTGTGCTCACAGTAGCGGATAACGCTGGCCATGGATGCCATGGAGGCGTTCTGGGCGTTCTTTGAGCTCATAGGGACGGAGGAGAGGGCTACGTCGAGCATGACGGACACGTCAAAGGCAAAGCTGTCACCTTCGGTATAGTCCTCAAGCTCCATTGGCAGATAAGGCTCGACCTGTTCGAAGGCGGCCTCAAGGTCGATGTGGTTGAATTTGTCGAAGTGATAAGTCCAGCACTGTCTCAGGGCGTTGAGAAACTCGGTGCGACCCTGCACCTGTCTGACTTCACACCACAGGGCAAAGTTGCTGTAGGAGCGGGTAGCCAGCACCAGGGCAAAGAGACTGTGACGCCATGGCGGCATCTTTTTAAGCATGGGATGGAATTTTTCACCAAAAATCAAAATTCACCTCGACGGTATCAGGGATAAACAGTTTTAAGGGCACATTTGATCCAGGCCAGAAATGATTGCATCTAATGACGCATCAAAGCGGCAGGCGGCACTGAAAGCGCCATGGGCGCTTGCTCAGAGCTGTTAACTGCGGCTGGGCAGGAAAGTTCTTTATGGTTAAGGCTGACAGCTGCAGCAGTGAAGTGCGGCTTTTGATTGAGGGCATCCGGAACAGGCCATTATGACCTTAAGTGCAGCCTTATAAGCAGGGACAGCACGCTGTATATCAGCTCTTATGCAGCTGTTAATATTATATCCCAAACACCTGCAAAGGCGATATTTACGGGATTGCATGACCATGCGGTGCCGTCTGTTATTTACGCGCGTCATTGTGTCCATAACAGCACTGCACTGGTCAAGCCCAGGGCGGAATGGTCCGTGCAGCTCACTGAAGCGACTTGGGTGGTTCCATAAGCTGAGGCCAGGCGCTGCTAATCAGGTCTTGCAGCGCAGTTCAGGCAGCATAAGGATCAGTCAGAGGCCAGTTCGAGCCTGAAAGGTCATCCACTTTCGGGCCGTTCGCGGCTGCTGTACTTTACAGGGCAGGACGGTGCTGTCGTAATACATACGACAATGCTCCCTGCCCTGATGTTTTCCGGGCGGCAGTCAGTGCCCCACCCCTGAGCGCTGCAACTGGAGACTCTGCAATTGCAGGTTCTGCAAGTGCAGACGGCGGCTCGGGGCGTGGTGCGTGGGGCGTGAAACAGAACTGAGCTCCTGCTCCTGTCCTGCGCTGTGACTGACATGGGCGGCAGCTGATCTTTGGTATAGCAATACCTTGTGCACCTGATATGACCAGATCCGGGACACAGGCATGGCTGGACCTTACCATGGCTGGACCTGAGCATGGCCATAGAATTTGCCCTGGACGTGGAGTGGACCCTGTCCGGCCAGAACTGAACGGATATGGATGGGGCTTAACTGATGGGCTGTGCTGCCGACTTTTTGTGCAGTGGTCACATCTGCAGTTTGGGGCAGGGAGGACGATGCAGTTACTGTAGTATGATGACAGTGATGAGCGGGTGTGTCCTTGCACTTACCTGTTCTGTTCTGACTTTTCAAGCACTGGTAATTGGTGCTGGTGCTTAAACAAACTGGAGTTATCTCAATGAAAAAGATCATTTGTGCCGCAGTTTGTGGTGCTGCTCTGTTTTCAGCATCAGCCTCCAGCGCTGAACTGAGCGCAGCTTATCAGAAGTGCCTGGATGAGTCCGGCGGTGTTACCGCCGCAATGCTTGACTGTGTTGTTACTGAAAGTGAAATTCAGGACAAGGAACTCAACAGGATTTATGGTCTGTTGATGAAGTCACCTGATGTGGAGCAGGCAACCAAAGACAAGATTAAGGCTCACCAGAGAGCATGGATTAAGTACCGCAATTCAGCCTATGAGGTTTTCCAAACCATTGAAGGCACCATGTACAGATTTAGCGGTGCAGAAAATGACCTCCAAATCCTGGTACGTCAGGTTACCTTCCTTGAGAGTATTGCCTATAGTACAGGTGTTCTTCAGTAATCAGTACGCATCAGGTCTGCGCGCTGTAAATGGCGTACAACTGCTCTAAGCCCGCCTCTGGAGCGCCGCCTGCAAATCACTGCTCGCAGGGCACCAATGCCATGCAGGGCACAAATGCCAGGCATGGCACCAAAGCCATGCAGGGCACCAATGCCTGGCAGGGCGTGACAGTTAGTGGCTGCAGGAGCAGCCCATACATGCACGTTATGCGTCAGTATTAACTGAACACCGGCCTGATCCGAACTGTCTGCACGGTCATGAACCTGCTGGCTTTTGCAGCCACTGCATTTAACAGGGCAGGATGGTTCTGTCGTAATAAATACGACAGGGCCACCTGCCCTGATGCATTTCAGGGCTGCAGGTCTTATCCATCCAGCGGACGCCGCAACAGTGAGCGCCTGCGCCCTGACCTTGCAGGGTCCGGGTGGTTCTGGCTTGCAGGCCAGGCCATGCCAGTGCTGGCAAGGCCATTGTTGAGCATGCCCGGGGGCGTCAGCAGAGCAGGGGCTGGTTATGGCATTGGGGCTGTCGGTGGGGCGGGCGGTGCTGCGGAGCCATGGCTCTGGCATGTGGTGAGTCGGGATTTGACGGGCAAATATCGAAACTGGTCAGTGATAAACAACAGTGCAAGCAGGGCAGTATGGAGGGGAAAAATGGCGGGATCTGTGCTGCAAAGTGCGACAGGGGGCTCATTTTCGGGCAGGGTCAGGGATTTTTGTACAATTTTGTCCGGTAAGTCTATATCCTGAACAGGCAGACCGGTCGGTTCTGTCAGTTACATGCCTGAGCTGCCTGCAGTCTTTTTGTCATCTGGCTCTGGTGGTCGTAACTGCCTGATCAAAAGACACAATGGATTTTTTTGCATGAAAAAGTACCTGAGCGCCCTGGCATTTGGCTCATTAATTTCCACTTCGGCAATGGCTGAGTTTTCTCCTGATTTTCAGCAGTGCATGGACATGTCAAACGGCGTGACCGGAGCAGTCATTGCCTGTTGCGATGCTGAGTCTGCCCGTCAGGAGGCCCGTATTAATGATGCTTTAAATGCCGTAATGAGCTCAAGTATCTCTGAGGAAAGCAAAGCAAAGCTCAAGGCTCACCATGATGCCTGGATGAAGTATCGCGACAGTGCCCGTGACTTCTACAGGACCATGGAAAATAACGTTTATCTGGTTGTCGCCAGTCAGGCTGAGACTGAAATGCTCAATGCCCAGGCTGAATATCTTGAGAGTATTCTCAAGTATGAGGAGCTCTAACATCCCATAGCCTGATACGGATAAGCTCAGAGTCCTGAAATCAGTGCCCCGGCATGACCAGGGAGCGGGCGCCGCAGTACCGGTAAAACGCGTATGAGAATGCGGGGTATATACATACAGCTGGCCTGTGGCTTCTTTTGCAGCTGTTCTGATGGTAGCGGTTCGGCCCCCGGGGCTGCAACCGTCGCAAGTATGAGTGATGGACGGAATGCTGGTCAGAAAGTCGTCAGGCATACTTGCCGGCATGCACACTTGCCCGTCTGCATGGTGGGCTGAATGCCGGGCTGAATGATGTCCTGGAAGGTGGGCTGAATGCCGGGCTGAATGCCGGGCTGAATGATGTCCTTGAAGGTGGGATGCATGCCTGGCTGCGTGATAGCTGTCATGATGGTCATCATGATGGCTGGAGGGCGGGCTGAGAGTTGTTGCGTAATGGCTGTGCCAATTATCGGGGCGCAGGAAGATAATAAAACCGGGAGCTCTCCCGGTTTTGTATTTATGGTTGCATAATTTTGTTATTCCCAGGGGCGCCTGGTCGATTGAGTAGACAGGCTGAGACTGCTAAAATAGCTGATCATTCAGACGTCGGGGTGGGAACTTTTTTCCTGTGCTGATGTCTTAACTGGATAACTGATTCATCAATCCCCGGATCAGGGTATTTCAGCCTGTGCCTGTGCTGGCACTTGGTGTTTGCAGGCTGGATTTATCGGAGGCGGGCTGTGGTGGGTCTTTTCAGGCTGTTTTCTGCAAAAAAATGCCTGCATGTGAGAAATGTCCTGATTATCAGGCCCTGAATATTGCTTTTGAGCATTTCAGGTGTTGGGGACGGCTTTGCAAGGCCGTAACTGCCGGTATCGGGCATGCAGTGAGCAGTCGGCTGTACCAGTACAGCACTTTTCTTTTGTAACTGTGGCCTGTCGTTAATGCGACAGTATTTTTACCCGCATCAGGCGTGATGCATTTTCTGATATCTCTGTGTTTTCGTAAGCTCATTGCCCGGGCGCATGGTCCGTGATGGCGCTGAGTTCAAAGTCTTATCAGCATTTTCTGTTCAGGTTTATCCGGTTAAAGCAGTGCACTGCTGTTTTAACCCTGCTCTAATTCAGTAACTGCAGTAAACCATGGAGCACTGCCCGGCTTTGCGCTGTGTATGGCTGTGCCGCCCTAATACTGCACAAACTGTGCCGCACAAAGTGACAAAATAAAGTCACTTCATGAGAGCACCAGTATTTATCCCGGACTGCAGGCTGAGCTCCTCATGAAAATTCCCGGCTGTTCCCGGGGACAGGTGGTGCCAGGTTCTGCCAGGATTTATCTCACTGTTGTGTCCTGTTACAGATTTCTGTTCAGTCCTTAATGCGAAATGACAACATATAGGTAGGGAAAGAAAGGCGCTTTTGATGTAGTCCATAACCTGGTTAAAAAATGCAAACTGAAGACTATATCTTTCAGGACGACCTGTCTGCCAGCAAGTACCCGCTCTCGAAAAAACATGTTATAGCCATCTCCAGCACTGTATTTCTTGCCAGTGCTCTATATTTCGCCCTGCCTCAGGACAGAACCGTTACCACAGTTGCCTCTCACAATCCGCCAGTGTACGGCGATATAGGGGACGAAAACGGTTACGAGGACGTAATCGATCCAACCCGCTCCCTTACAGATATTCTGCTTACCAACGACAATGACCTGCCGGCATCGTCAAGTGACGTTCTCATTTCCGAAAATAACAACAACCAGGATGTTTACACCCAGTCTGAACTGGGCTCAATGGAAAACTACGATGAGGACGATCTGACTGCTGCCCTTTCCTATACTGATGAATCTGCACTCGAGGCCTCATTAAACGAGCTGGCCAGCAAGGATGCCTCCATGGCAGCTCAAAAGATCAACTGGATAGCTGAAGATGTGCAGCGCGGCGACACTCTGAGCTCCATCTTCTCAGACATGAACATTCCTTATGCTGTCATGATGGCCATTGCCGATAATCCTGAGGCCGGCAGCAACGTGACCAATCTGCGTCCAGGTCACAAGGTATATTTCAGTTTTGACAAAGACAATAATCTCACCGGCTTTGTAAAGCAGATCAATGGTGACGAGCAGTGGCGCTTTACCCGCAGCGACGTTACCACCATGAACTTTGATGTAGTGCGCGAGCCAAAGGGCGAGCACATCATGGTACTGGATGAAAATGGCAAGCTGGTGCCGTCGAGCACTCTTGGTGATGGTCCTGCCTATCGTAACCGTGGCCGCCTGGTAGTAGCTACCATCGAGCAGGGTGACAGCTTCTCAAATGCCGCCCATGAAGCCGGTCTTACCTATTCTGAGATCCGTCAGATTACCGATCTGTTCAAGGGCCAGGTGCAGTTTACCCGTCATATTCAGCCAGGCGACTCCATTCGTGTGCTCTTCTCTGAGGACAAGGGCGCCGGAAAAATCAACGCCATTGAGCTCAAGCTCAAGAAGGTGGGCACTCTTTCAGCCTACCGTAACCTCGCTGACGACAAGTATTATGACGAGCGAGGCTACAATGCAGCAAGCTCGACCTTCCGTCGTTTCCCTATTGATGGCAAGGTAATTATTTCATCCCACTTCAATCCCAGCCGTCGCCATCCTGTAACCGGTGTGATTCGACCTCATAACGGCACTGACTTTGCCGTAAGAGTGGGTACTCCAATTGTTTCTCCTGCTGACGGCGTGGTTGAGCTGGCCAAGTACTCACGTACTGCCGGTTACTACATCATTATCCGCCACCGTGGCAGCTACTCTACAGTCTATATGCACTGCTCAAAGCTGCTGGTAAAGCAGGGTGACTCGGTCAAGATTGGCCAGATGATTGCCCGCTCGGGTAATACCGGTATCTCTACCGGACCTCATCTGCACTACGAGCTGCGACGCAACGGCCGTCCTGTAAACGCCATGCGCATTACCCTTCCGGCCAATGACGATACTACCGTGGCCCGCAAGTACCGTCAGCGATTTAACAGTAATGTAGCCATGTTCAAAAAAGAGCTCTATCAGGACTCATTAATTGCCCAAAAGGACTAAATAATTGTTAAGATGATCCCATGTCCGGCTGGTTCTGGACATGGGTTTGTTTTTTCAGGAGGTCGAAATGACTGTGAAAGCCATAGGCGGTTTCAATACGACCCTGCAGGAGGTCGAGGAGCGCTACGCCTGGATCAATGAAATGATTCAGTCACGTCAGACTCTGGTTCTTAAGTACATGCAGCTGCTGACAGCTCAGGGCGGTCATGATGCGGCCAGTGACGACCTTTACTCACAGGAAAACTCTTACCCTCCTGTATCAGCCATCACCTCTTTTTGCGACCATCTCATCGATTACGTATCCCACGGTCACTTCGATCTCTATCCCAAGATAATGGGACTGCTTGAGAAGTCCTCAAGCCGCTCTCTGTCCATTGCTCATCGCGCTATGCCAAAGATTGAGAAAACCACCGAGTTCCTGCTCAACTTCAATGACCGTTATGCAGAGGATATGGATGAGACCAAGTATGATTCTCTCATGTCCGATCTGGCCCGTGTAGGCGAGTGTCTGGAGCTGCGCTTTAAGAGTGAGGACCGCCTCATCAAGGGTCTGCGCGTGCTCAATATCAGAGACACAGTAGCCGCCCGTGAGCAGGCCGCTGAAAACAGCTGACAGACTGCCACAGGCCCCGGCTGCTAAGGCGTTCCAGCTGCCTCAGCTGCTACGGCCGCCAGGGCTTTCCATGCGCACCAGCTGCGCCGGATGCACCGTCTGACCGGATGCCCCGTCCTGACCTGATGCCAAGTTCTGCCAGGATGCCCAGTCGTTTCAGGCTGCCGTGCAGCGCTGTATGCAGGGCTTGAGCAGCGGGCCGGTCAAAGGGGCTGATTAAGATACGACAAAGCCAGGCATTAAGCCTGGCTTTGTCGTATCTGGAGGTGGCGCTGATCTGCTACTTAAGGGCTGTGTACATGAGCAGGACTCCGCTTAGCATGGCCACTATGGAGAAGACTACTCTGACCTTTTCCGTAGGCATTTTAAGCAGCAGCGAGGTTCCTATATAGGCGCCAAGGAAGGAGGCCACAATCATTGCCGGAATCCACTGCCAGTGAATGGCTGTTACCGCTCCTACAGTAAAGGCGCCCACAGCATTCCAGATAGTGGCTACGAATACCATGGTGTGGAAGATGGCGCGCTTGAGCTCAAGGCCAAAGACCATGGCAAGAGTAAGGGTGGAGAACAGTCCGGCACCTGATGACAGTGAGCCTGAAAACATGCCAATGATTATGATAAGGAATATGCCCAGGATAAAGCGGGAGCGGGAGATGTTCTCCACTCCAGTCGAGCCAAAGCCTTTTTTGAGCATGGTGTACAGGCCCATGGCAATGGTGACCAGGCCCACGGTGATTTCTGCAGCTTTGGTGGGCACGTTAATGACAATCAGAGTACCTGCTACTACAGCCGGGCATCCGGCCAGCATCATCACCAGGGCAACAGAGCGGCTGATGCTGTAATTGCTGCTCTTTTTCTTTGCCAGAGCTCCTATGCCCAGGAATACTACGGCCACCTTGTGGGTACCAAGGGCGGTAGCAAAGGGAAGTCCCATCAAAATAAGCAGAGGAAACTGAACGAAGCCGGCACCACCGCCTGATACAGAGGCAAAAAGGTTGGCGGTAAAGGTGAAGGCAAAGACCAGAACCTGGTCAAGAAGGGCAGAAGCGTCCATCGAAAATCTCTCAAGCACTTGCTAAAGTCAGTCTTCCTGCGGCTGACTGGTATCAGGAAAAGCTGAGTACAGCTTAGATCTTTTATTTCTGATGATGTATCGAAGAGCGTATTGTTGCGGGCTTTTATCATCAATTCAGCTCAATTTGTGATCGCGGTTAAGATCCGGCTTTAATCCATGATCATATGTGGTGCCTCTTTTAAGCCCGGAACAGTCAAATCGGTTCAAAAGGTAAAACAAAAGGCATATTCCATGGGGAATATGCCTTATTGCCTTAAGAAAGCAGGGGCTGTTCTGACCTTGCGGTCAGGCCAGCAGGGCTGACGCCTGGCTGGGCCTGGCTGTGCCCAGCTCCTGATGCCGTCCCAGCCTCCAGAGCCAGAGCAGCAGCCAGAGCCATGGCAGCAGCCAGAGCAGCAGCCAGAGCCATGGCAGGGGCAGAGTGTGGCCACTGCAGGGGCACGGAATGGCCCCGGCAGGGCCTGGTGACGGCATGGGCAGGGCGCAGCCGCGCCCATGACGGACGGCCAGGGGGTTACTTGTCGCCCTTGAGGCGCTCCAGGGCGCGGTGGGCAATGTCCTTACGGTAGAACATGCCATTGAAGCTGATATTGCGAGCCAGAGCATAGGCGCGGGCGGTAGCCTCGGCTACGTCCTCACCCATGGCAGTTGCGCACAGTACGCGGCCGCCATTGGTAACAACCTGGCCGTCCTTCTCAACAGTACCGGCATGGAAGATCTTACCGTACTCAGGAAGAGGGGTATCAAGTCCGCTGATGACATCACCCTTACGTGGACTGGCAGGGTAACCCTCGGCAGCCAGCACAACGCCCACAGCTGGATTTGGATTGTATGAGCAGGTCTTGCCCTCAAGACCGCCAGGTTCACAGCCACGGTAGCACAGGTCAACCAGATCAGAGGTCATACGCAGCATGATTGGCTGAGTCTCAGGGTCACCAAAACGGCAGTTGAACTCAACTACACGTGGGTCGCCATTGTCATCAATCATCAGGCCTGCATACAGGAAGCCGCAGTAAGGAATGCCGTCATCGGCCATACCCTTGATGGTAGGCTCGATAATTCGCTCCATTACCTTCTGATAGACTTCGTGGGTAACAATTGGGGCTGGGGAGTAGGCACCCATACCACCGGTGTTAGGGCCGGTATCGCCGTCGCCTACACGCTTGTGGTCCTGAGAGGTTGCCATTGGAACGGCATTGATGGTATCGGACATCACGATGAATGAGGCTTCCTCACCCTTCATAAACTCTTCGATAACAACGCGGGCACCGGCATCACCAAAGGCATTGTCCTCAAGCATGGACTTGACGGCCTCGATGGCCTCATCTTCGGTCATGGCAACTACTACGCCCTTACCGGCAGCAAGGCCGTCAGCCTTGATAACGATAGGAGCGCCATTCTTCTTGATGTAGGCAATGGCCTCATCAACCATGGTGAAGACTTCATAGGCAGCAGTAGGGATGTTGTGGCGCTTGAGGAAGTCCTTGGTAAAGGACTTGGAGCCCTCGAGCTGAGCACCGGCCTTAGATGGGCCGAAGATGCGCAGACCGGCATCCTTGAATGCGTCAACCAGACCTGCAACGAGCGGACCCTCAGGGCCGACGATGGTCAGATCAATGGCAGCATTGCGGGCAAAATCAACCAGACCCTGAATGTCCTTGACGTCGATATCGACGTTCTCGATTTTGTTTTCCTTACGAGTGCCTGGATTGCCAGGAGCAATATAGACAATATCAGCCAGTGGAGACTGGGCAGCACGCCAGGCCAGGGCATGCTCACGGCCGCCATTACCAACAACTAAAACTTTCATGCAAATTCTCCGAACATGCTTGTCTGCTGACCTTGTGACAGGCCCGGACAAGTCACGTCCTTAATCAGTGCTGAGAGCATATAACCACAGGGTGATATGCCCTCAGGTTAGCCCTTACCGTATAAACGGTACGGGGCGTATCCGGCATCTGAGCAGGCACCCCTGGTGCGGCTGACACCATGCCGGGCATGTAACTGCGTCGCAGCAGTAAGTGTTCTGCTGCTGACGGCACCGCCTCTGTCCTGAAGATGCTCAGACGCCTCTGCTGCAGCGCTCACAGGCTGAGGCTGCAGTGTTCAGAGGCTCAGGCTGCAGCACTCACAGGCTGAGTCTGCAGTCTCGTCGCTGCTGCAGCCCGCCTGGCTTGCACAGCGCGGAGCAGCATGCTGTTTCGTTACAGCATGGGCTTTCTCAATGACAGGGGAAGTGCTAACGTGTCTGAAAGACACGTACTTTTAATTAGTGGCGGAAGTGACGTACGCCGGTGAATACCATGGCAATGCCATGCTCGTCAGCGGCCTGGATGACTTCCTCATCACGGATGGAGCCGCCAGGCTGGATAATGCACTTTACGCCGGCAGCGGCAGCGGCATCAACGCCGTCACGGAACGGGAAGAAAGCATCAGAGGCAAGTGCAGAACCCTGCAGGGAGAGCTTTGCATCTTCAGCGCGAATGGTGGCAATACGTGCAGAGAAGACACGTGAGGTCTGGCCGCAGCCAATGCCCAGAGTGCGGTTGGCACTGGTGTAGACAATGGCATTGGACTTGGTGTACTTGCAGACGCGCCAGGCAAAGAGCATCTCGGTGATCTCTTCTTCGGTAGGAGCACGTTTGGTTACTACCTTGAGGTCCTCGCGCTTTACGTTAACCAGATCTGCGTCCTGAACCAGCAGACCGCCGTTAACACGCTTGAAGTCATAACGTGGCTGACGCTCATCCATGTCGCCTATGGCCAGCAGACGTATGTTCTTCTTGGCAGCAACAGCCTGCTTTGCCTCTTCAGTTACGGACGGAGCAACAATAACCTCGCAGAACTGACGGTCAACAATGGCCTGAGCGGTCTTGCCGTCGAGTTCGCGGTTGAAAGCGATAATACCGCCAAAAGCAGACTCGCTGTCTGACTCAAAGGCCTTGATGTAGGCATCAGTCAGGTTGTCAGCCATGGCAACACCACATGGGTTGGCGTGCTTGACGATTACGCAGCATGGCTGCTCGAGGAACTCGCGCACGCACTCGATAGCGGCATCGGTGTCAGCGATATTGTTGTAGGAGAGCTCCTTGCCCTGATACTGCACGGCAGTGGCAATGGAGGCATTGGTAAGGGAGGTGTCCTTGTAGAAGGCAGCCTGCTGATGTGGGTTCTCGCCGTAGCGCATGCCCTGGAGCTTGACGAAGTTGAGGTTGAGGGTGCGTGGGAACTGACGCTTAACCAGCTCAACACCGGTCTCGGAGATGACAGGAGTGCCGGTCTCGTTCTCATCCTTGTTGCCGTAATCAGAGGCGATAGTACCAAAGTAGTTGGCAATGGCTGAGTCGTAGGAGGCAGTGTGTTCGTAGGCGGCTACAGCCAGATCAAAGCGGGTCTTGTAGGTGAGGGAGCCGTTGTTGGCGTCCATTTCGGCGATCACGCGATCGTAGTCGCCGGCATTGACAACGATGGCAACGTCACGGTGATTTTTGGCAGCTGCACGAACCATGGTAGGGCCGCCAATGTCGATGTTCTCGATAGCCTTTTCCAGGGAGCAGTCAGGATCAGAGGTGGTTTTGACAAATGGATAGAGGTTGACGCAGACAAGGTCGACTGGCTTGATGCCGTGCTCGTCCATTACAGCCTCATCGGTGCCGCGACGGCCCAGGATGCCACCGTGGATCTTTGGATGCAGGGTCTTTAAGCGACCGTCCATCATCTCAGGGAAGCCGGTGTAGTCAGAAACTTCGATAACCTGAACACCATTGTCCATTAAAAGTTTGGCAGTGCCGCCGGTTGAGAGAATCTCAACACCGCGCTTAGATAAGGCCTGGGCAAACTCCAGGACACCGGTCTTATCAGATACAGAAATCAAAGCTCTTCTGACAGGACGAGATAAATCCATTCTTAAATGCTCCGCAGATAAGGTGAAAGAACAAAAAACAGCGGGCATCTAACACCAAAGCCCCGCAGGTGCAGGGCTGATGAAAGATGCCGGCAGAAAGAAACCGGATATGAAGATAAGAGAGGAGGTCCTGTTGCGCCTTATGCGCATCTCTGATGGGAAATCAGAGCTCTACAGCTCAGGACAGAGGTTATTGCTGTCACTGCAGAACAAAACAGTCGTACAGCAACGAACACATCAGTGATACAAACCTTAAGGGCCAGCATATGGCCGGATAATATGACTTGCTGCAGGCATGAACCAGTCAGCCTTGTTTCAAATCAGTAAAACTTATGGACAGGGTCTGAAATTTGCGCATATTTTAGCATGACAATGCCCTTTGATGCCCCTGCACTGCAAAAATCATAAGCTCATCAGGTTCCGGCAAACAGAGGCTTAAAGCACCTGAAAAAGCTCTGCCAGTTGTGAGCGCACTCCCAGCCTCTGGCACAAACCCCACCCAACCCCACCTCTGTCAGTCACCGCCATCAATCCTTATCATCACAGCAAGCACACTGCCCCTTGCTTCCTGGCAGCTGCACAGCAACCATCCTGCATCAGCTGCAGGCCATCACAATCCCACAAGCCCGGAGGGGCTGAGGCAAAAAGAGCTGAGACACATTGCGCTGAAGCAAAGTGAGACGGGGCACGATGGGTTGAGACACAATGCGCTGAAGCAAAGTGAGCCGGGGATGGAGGAGTCACAATGCGCTGAAGCAAAGTGGGTAGAGGCAAAGCCGGCCATGTAGCAGTGTAATGAGTACATACGATATTCAATGGAGTGAGGCATACACTCCATGATATTGCTTACTGCTACTTGTCGTATATTGCGCAACATGTTTTCAGGCCGGGAGCGGGTACCTGACGTATATTAATGGGGTAAAGGTCATAAATGCGATAAATACCGGGTTTTATAATCATATCTACAGATCTGAAAATGGCAGAACAATGCTGTAAGTATGGATAGAAATTCAGCTATATGAGAATGTAAAAGCAATTTTTCACAAATGGCTTACTTAAGGGATTTATGATCGGAACTTCTTAGGGGCAAAACAGGGCAAAAAGTGGGTAGAAATGGCTCTACATAAAGGATTTAGGGGCCTAATTTCAAGTAGCGGGATCAAAAATATTTTTTTGTAAGTTCAGGGCCTTTCAGCCTGTACTGAACAGGCTGCAAAAATGGCTTATATAAGGCATTTTTATATAAGGCTAAAACATGTACGGGCTTACAATAGCACAAGCAAAAGCCGCTATTTATGCCATTTTTCACAAAATTGTGTTGATATTTAGCATTTGATGTGGTGAAATTCTAAAAAAATCGAGTGGTCGACTGACCAGTGTTTCGGATTGAAAGGATATATCGATATGAATAAGTCTGCACTTATCGATCAAATCGCAAAGCGTTCTGAGTTACCAGTTTCCCAGTCCCGCAAGGCCTTAGATGCTATGTTAGAGACCATCACCGAGGCTTTAAGCAATGGCGATCGTGTTCAGTTAGTAGGCTTTGGTACTTTTAAGGTAACTGATCGTAAGTCTCGTGAGGGCCGTAACCCAAAGACCGGTGAGGTTATTGAGATCCCTGCTTCTAAGACCCCTTCTTTCACCGCTGGTGCCGAGTTAAAGAAGTCCGTAAACAACCGTGACTAATTTTTAACTTCTGGAAAGACAAGTCTTTAGTAGAAGACACAAAGGGCAAGTTATTGCATTGCGATGCAGTAACTTGCCTTTTTTCGTGGCCTTAAAAAACACCCGTCCCCGCCAATGCCATATCCTGCAGACCCTCAAGCCCGCCAGCCCGTCCCATCCTGCAGCTCATAGTATGCTGCCTGCTCATGCAATCCTGCCCACACATCCCGTCCGACCTGCACAGTCGCTCCCACAGCTCATTGCATGCAGCCTGCTCATGCAATCCTGCTCGCACATCCTGTCCGACCAGCACAGTCGCTCCCACAGCTCATTGCATCCGGGCTGTACACCCCTCCCAAAGCTCATTGCAAACGGCCTGAAATTGCCATCCGGCCTTCGAGGTCAGGCTCAGCCAGGTTCTCTCACCGTTTACGCGCCCACCTCCAGCTGTTTTACGTATCTGTCATATTAGTCCTCAGTTTCGCCCGTACTGGCTGCACTTCCGATGACTATGCTTATATGAATGTGCAGGCGGTTACGAGCGCCAGACCTGTCACTTGAGGTGGCTGATATGAGGTCAGTGCTGTGCTTGCGTAACTGCAGCGCATTTCAGGGAGCTATTTGCTCAAATTGCGTGCTCTACACCACGCTTTAACAAAGTCGCGCCTGTAATTGACAGACAAAATCCCATACAATAGTTGAGCAATATTGTCAGTTCAGGCCAGCAGGCCATAGCAATCCTGAAGCTGCCCTCTCCTGACTGCAGACAGCTGTGCTGATGCATGGCGTTAGCTGCAGTATCGGCTGTTCTGTCCTATGGAGCAGCTGTTATCGAAGAGTGTGTGTAACCTTATTTGTGCGAGGGATGCTGCAGGCAATATCAGCTACGGCTGGTTCTGAGTTATCAGACAGCAGCTGAACGACAGCAGACCGGGGGTATCAACAGGTGCCCAGGCTGGCTGCCCGGGCCGTACTATGCAGACTGACCGGGAGCCGTAACCGGACTGAAGAACACAGGAAGTCCTCTGGACATAGTTAACAGGTCAAGGAAAGACATATGGCAATTCATGAGCGTGCAGGTACAAAGGCATTAGATTCAGATCTGGTCAACATTCCGCGTCTGATGGCAGCTTATTACTTAAACAAACCGGATGTCGACAATCCTGACGAGATGGTAAGCTTCGGTACCTCCGGTCACCGTGGTACCTCTCTTAACAGCTCCTTTACCGAGACTCACATTCTGGCTGTTTCACAGGCCATTGCTGAGTACCGTGTAAAGGAAAATATCTGCGGACCATTATTCCTGGGTATGGATACCCACGCTCTGTCAGAGGCTGCTCTGGCCAGTGCTGTAGAGGTTCTGGGTGCCAACGGCGTTCAGGTCCGTATTGAAAAGGACCATGGCTACACCCCAACCCCAACCATTTCCCACGCCATTCTTACCTATAACAAGGACAAGACCGGTTCAGCCCGTGCTGACGGTATTGTAATCACCCCGTCTCACAACCCTCCTACCGATGGCGGCTTCAAGTACAACCCTGTTGACGGCGGCCCAGCCGGCACCGAGATTACCTCATGGGTTCAGAACCGTGCCAATGAGATCATCCGCAACGGTCTGAAGGATGTTAAGCGCGTAAGCTACGACCAGGCTCTCAAGCTCGATAACGTTCAGGAATACGATATGCTCACCGAGTATGTTGATGATCTGATCAATGTAATCGACCTCAAGGCAATTGCCGATGCCGGTCTTAACATCGGTGTTGATCCGCTGGGCGGCTCAGGCCTGTTCTACTGGGACCGCATTGCCGACAAGTACGGTCTGAAGATCAAGGTTGTTAACTACAAGGTTGACCCAACCTTCTCCTTCATGTGCCTCGATAAGGACGGTAAGATCCGTATGGACTGCTCATCCCGCTATGCCATGGGTGGTCTGATTGCTCTTAAGGATCAGTTTGATATTTCCTTTGGTAACGACCCTGACTATGACCGTCATGGCATTGTCTGCCACTCCGGTCTGATGAATCCTAACCACTATCTGTCAGCTGCCATTAACTATATCTACACCCACCGTGAGAACTGGCCTAAGGAGGCCATGGTAGGCAAGACCGTAGTGTCCTCCTCCATGATGAATCGTGTTGCTGCCGGTCTGGGCCGCAAGGCTTATGAAGTTCCAGTAGGCTTCAAGTGGTTCGTACCAGGTCTGTTTGACAAGTCCCTGGCCTGGGGCTGTGAGGAAAGTGCCGGTGCTTCCTTCTTAAGAAAGGACGGCTCTGTATGGACCACCGATAAGGACGGTATTATTGCTGCTCTGCTGTCAGCTGAAATGCTGGCTGTTACCGGCAAGGACCCATCCGAGCACTACAAGGAGCTGACCGAGAAGTACGGCAACCCTGTCTACAACCGTGTTGATGCTCCAGCCAGCTCTCAGCAGAAGGCTGTGCTCAAGAAGCTCAACCCTGCCTCTGTTGAAGCTGATACCCTGGCAGGCGAGCCAATCCTTGAGAAGCTCACCACTGCTGCCGGCAACGGTGCTGAAATTGGCGGCCTGAAGGTAGTCACCGAGAACGGCTGGTTCGCAGCACGTCCATCTGGTACCGAGAACATCTACAAGATCTACATGGAGTCATTCAAGGGTGAAGAGCACGTCAAGCAGATCGAGAAGGAAGCTACCGAGATTGTTGACGCTGCCTTAAAGAAGGCCGGCGCTTAACCCCACAGCCGAATACCGCATGCAGTACAATCCTGCCAGGTGATGCTGCCCGGTACAGGGCAGCACTCATGAGAACAGAAAAATGCCAGGTGTAACAGCCTGGCATTTTTCTTTGGAAAAGCGGTGTCTGAATGGTCTTGGCTTACATTCCGCCCAAAGCATACAGGGGGCAAAAAGCATGAGCGGTGTAAACAAACTCATTTACGGAACTTAAAAAACGTGCGTGAGATGCATACTAAAACTGCAAATAAACACATCTGAACTCACACATCCTTACGTGCATGTTCATACTTAGTGATCGTTAACATTGGCGTATTGACGGGCTTTGTCGATTTTGCCAAGTCGTGGTTGTTGCATCTATGACTGGTATACAAGTGTCTATTTATACGATATTTATGCGCGATGATAACTTTTAGTCAAATACATCAATATCCCCGTTACAACGGGCATAGACTATAAATACGCGACATCGAATGCCTGATGTCGCAATACTATGTAGAGAGACAATAAATGGCAGTATACGTAAACACAAATGTGAGCTCCTTAAATGGACGCAGATATCTTAATAATGTTCAGAATCAGCTGACTACTACGTATCAGCGCCTCAGTTCTGGTATGAGAATCAACAGTGCAAAAGACGATGCTGCTGGTCTTCAGATATCATCCAGATTAACTACTCAGATTAATGGTCTTAATCAGGGTAACCGCAATGCCTCCGACGGTATTGCCCTTGCCCAGACCATCGAAGGCGCCATGGACGAAACCACCTCCATGCTGCAGAAGATTCGTACTCTGGCTGTTCAGGCCGCCAACGGCACCAATACTGCCGAAGATCGTGCCGCCTTAAAGAAAGAGGCTGACGCTCTGGGTTTTGAAATCACCCGTATTGCCCGCCAGACCAAGTTTGGCGGCATGACCGTATTAGACGGTGCCAACACCTCTGCAATCTATGGCAAGAACGGTGGTCAGAACAAGTCTGTAGGTAAACTTACTTTACAGGTAGGCGCTAACAACGGTGACACCATCGACTTTGAAGTCCAGACCACTATTATGTCCAAGCTCTTTGCTGGCCAGGCTGGTGGTAATCCTCCTGCTGCTGGTGCAGCTCTTTGGAATAAGGATACTGGATTTACTCTGGCAACTGCTGATGATGCCAGTAAGTTAATCGCAGAGGTTGACAGTGTTATTGCCAAGGTTGATGGCCAGCGCGCTGGACTAGGTGCGATTCAGAACAGGTTAGAGAGTTCAATCCGCAACCAGGCTAATGTTTCTGCCAACCAGGCAGACGCCCGCAGCCGCATTCGTGACGCTGACTTCGCCGAGGAGTCTGCCAACCTGAGCCAGCAGTCCATTATTCAGCAAGCAGCTACCTCTATGCTGATGCAGGCCAACACCCGTCCTCAGCTGGGTCTGTCTCTGTTAGGCTAATACCTGACTTACATTCATACAGGAGCCATTGGCCTCTGTAGCACATGAATAAAGCCTCCGGTTCATAAGAGCTGGAGGCTTTATTCATTCTTGCCTCTCGTAAACGCTAGACTACTTGATGTTATGCCCCCAAAAGAATGGAAAGAAAAACAGCCTCAAGGGCCGTACGTATGCTGGCTGGCGCAAAATGGAGGTGCTAAACGCATGGTCTCGGCAAATGGGGGACGGTCGCGGTGGCAGGGGTCAGTTTCAGCTGTTACACCCCCCACAAGAATGGAAAGAAAAACAGCCTCAAGAGCCGTACGTATGCAGGCTGGCGCAAAAGGTGGTGCTAAACGCATGCTCTCGGCGAATGGGTGACGGGCGCGGTGGCAGGGAGCAGCAACAGCTGTTGCATCCCCCACAAGAATGGAAAGAAAAACAGCTTCAAAGGCTGTACGTATGCCGGTTGGCGCAAAATTGTGGTGCTAAACGCATGGTCTCAGCGAATGCGTGACGGTCGCGGTGGCAGGGCTCAGCTTTAGATGTTACATCCCCCACAAGAATGGAAATAAAATCAGCCTCAAGGGCCGTACGTATGCTGGCTGGCGCAAAATGGTGGTGCTAAACGCATGGTCTCAGTGAGTGTGGGGATGGCGCGGTGGCAGGGCGTAGCATCAGCTGTTGCATCCCCCACAAGAGTGGAAAGAAAAACAGCCTCACAGGGCGTACGTATGCCGGCTGGCGCAAAATGGTGGTGCTAAACGCATGGTCTCGGCTAATGGGGGGGACGGGCGCAGTGGCATGGTTCAGTTACAGCTGTTGCATCCCCTACAAGAATTGAAAGAAAAACAGCCTCAAAGGCCGTACGCATGCAGGCTGGCGCAAAATGGCGATGCTAAACGCATAGCCTCGTAGAAAGGGGGACGGGGGCGGTGTGGAAGGGCTCAGCTTTAGCTGTTACATCCCCCACAAGAGTGGAAAGAAAAACAGCCTTAAAGGCCGCACGCATGCAGGCTGGCGCAAAACGGTGGTGCTAAACGCATGGTCTGGTGGTTCTGGGAATAAGATGCGGTGGAAAGTGCCTGCACTGTTATTTGTGGGACTGACGATGAGTATTGGGCTGTAGCTGTGGCTGTGGCTGTGCCTGTGGCAAAGACAGAGGCAATTGCAGTGGCAGGGCTGGGGCGAGTGCCTTATGCTCTGCTTCTGTTGAGGGGATGGGGATGGGGATGGGGACGGGATGCGGAGGTGGATGGTGCTGTGGAGGAAAATAAGAAACGCCTGAGATCAAAGGGGATTGCATGATCTGCAGGCGCTCTTGCGGGACAGACGCTGGCTCGGGCGTCTTTGGGCACGAGCTGTCTGAATATTCTCTCTTAATAGCGGTAATGTCTGTTACCGGCCTCTCAGGCTTTTTCGTACAGCCGACAGGGCTGTCAGATGCTGCCTGGTTTTAGCTCTCGCTGTTGTACTGCTCTACTGGCTTAAGTACGAAGAATAAGCCGGATGCAACAACACACATAACAAATAAGGCAGCAAATAAAGTAATCATTAAACACTCCTGAGGTCTGACCAGGAGAACTTATGAGAGAGAAATGAATGGTCAGACTGATTTACACAGTAATAACTTCCCGCATATGCAGCATATGAGGTGTGCACGGATTATTACTGCACCGAAAAACATAAAAGTGTGGAAATCAAGGTGCGGCTGAGTATTAGCCATGATGTATGCGGCTACCATTTGATGTCTGATCATGCACAATAAGAGTGCAACCAACATACAACAACCAGTACAACCTTTTGGGCTGTTACAAGTACCGTTTCCGTAACTGTATTTTAGAACATTTTAACCAGCTAAAAGTTCCGGACAAAATGGAAAATTTTTGAAATTTTCCTCAAATCCAGGCCATTTCTTATATCTAGGAATGCCGTTTTTACGCTAAGGAAATGTGGTAATTTGCATCAAGGAAAATGACCAAAATTTTTGCAATTTTCTGGGCTGCGACACGCATACTATCTGCATTACAACGCGCAATTACAGTGCAAACGTTGTCATTGGCTTTCATTATCACCAAAAGTACCATTTCGGTCCTCAGCTGTATACCTATGACAAGATACAGAAATTGTGTCTTTAATTCATTATTTCTACTTTGCACTGCAAAGGAGCCTGTGCACCCGGATGAAACAATATGGCCTCTTTATCATAAATACATGGTATTTATTTTGACATGTATCAATCTTTAATATTTTTGAAGTGATGCCCTGAAAGGGCAGGTCACTGTTGTTTTTGTCTTTAAGCAGAGTCCTCTCTGTTTTTGTCTCAGACTTCAATGGAGTATGGTGAGACTATGCTCGGTTTAGTACGTAGTACGTACTGGCCGGGGGTAAAAGGTGGTCAGATATTCAAGGCGCTCTAAAGGCACAGCTCAGGCTGGTGTCTATTATCTGGCCTTCTGGGGCTGGGGCTGGGGCTGGGGCTGGGGCTTGTCTGTAAGTTGAGCGATACGTGCTGTGTTTGATGTGGCTGTCAAATACAGACCTTGACTTAGATTATTAGAAAGCTTTGCCTGCTTTTAAATTTTATAAAGCATTTTGCTTCATGGCCTGTGTGATTGGGCATAGGGAGGTTATTTGGCATAGAGAGGTTATTTGGCACAGGGATGGGATTGAGTACAGGGATGCCATGAGTACGGGTATGCGATGTGGAGTATTTTGTGGAGTGCCGGGAATTGCCAGGAAGTGCCGGGGCGACTCTTTGCCAGGGATGGCCGGGATTTGGCGTTATCGGGAATAGCCAGGCCATGGCCTTGCCCGCAGGGCACTGTGGGAGACTGTTTTGGTGATTACACTTTTACTACGGTTTTATAAAGTGTGCGGTCACTTTGGTCGTTAGCGGCAAAATTTGAGATCTCAGGCATGGGGCGCAGTATGGTTATCAGCAGTGCTCTCTGAGTGATGTCTGGCGCTGTCACGGGGATATGGCTTTTATATTCTGGTGTATCTGTATGCGCGGTGGGGCATGGACACGGGTTTTTACCTGTCAAAGTAATACGGCTTTTCCCTGGGGCGTGCATGGTTAAGCTGCAGCACAATGGCGGATAAATCCCGTATGTTTGGCCTTTATCAACCTGGTACTCATATTGCATTTTTACTGATATATCGAATTATAAAAAACAGCTTTTCAGCCTGTTTAAGCCATTTGTCTATCCTGGCCCGAGGGCAGGAGATTATTCAGGTGGCATCTGTATCCAGGACGGATGCAGGAACTGCCGCCCCTGAGGGCAACAGAGCAGAGAAAGGCTGATTTTGCCCCCTTTGAGGTCCGGCCATGCAAAATCTCAACAATGTTAACAATGCCCAGTCTGCTTCCGGCGACCGTATTGGTAACAACAACTCTACTGAAAATCTTTTTGATCGCCTGAACCAGACTGAGTCTAAAGGACTTGCTGGCAAGTTCTCTGCGATCCTTTCTGATTTGAAGTCCCAGTTTGGTGGCAACTTTGGCGGCAAGGATAAAGGCGATGTTCACTCCTTTGACAAGGTCATGTCTGACTCCAGACAGCAGGCTGACATCGCTCACGAGCTCAAGAACAAGAAGCTCGACGAAGATGAAGAGAAGAAAAAGAATCACAGCCGTCGTTCTGATGCTAATGACCGTATTCGTGACATCAACAGTGAAGCTGCCAGCATGCAGCTCCAGAGCGCAATTGCTGCCGGTAACCAGATAATTGATCAGAACGTTGAAAAGGATAAGCAGATCGTCAAGGATCGCGAAGATCTGATTGAGCGTATGCGTCCGTCTGACATTCTGGCTGCTGCCATGAGCGGAGCCCAGTCCGGCTCCTCGGCAGCCATGTCCGGTTCATCTTCAGCATCCATGTCCGGCTCATCATCTGCTTCCGGCAAGTCCGGTGATATTTCCGGTGCTCAGGCAGTAAGAGACTTATCCGGTTCGGCTTCAGGTGCAGCTGCCTCCGGCGCTGCATCCGGCCCTTCCTCCGGCGCATCATCCTCGGGCTCTGCTGCATTTGCCTTAAACGCTGCCGCATCTGGTGCAGCTCTTACTGAGGCTGCCGCTTCAGGCAGTTCACTGACCGCCTCCAATGCTGCAGCCAGTGCTGCTACAGCAGGTAATGGTCAGGGCCAGCCGGGTCAGCCTGGAACTGCTCCAGCAGGCTATGGTATTGAGCCAGACACAGCCGGTTCCCAGGCAGCTGCTGAAATGATGCGTGTTGAGGGTGTTGAAAGCGATGTTGAAATCGAAAGTGATCTCAACAATATAAACCGCTCCAACCTGGCAACCACCAACAGCACTGAAGTTGACCCTGATATTGAGTCTTCAAAGCAAATCAGTGGTCTTAACAACAAAGAATTAAGACAGAACCTCGACGTACTGGCCCGTGAGTCCAACGTTTCCAAGCTCAGCCTGCAGATGACAAATCCACAGACTGCTGCTGCAGCCCGACGTGATGCTGAGGCTATTGCTGATATGCCTAAGTCTCAGGACAGAATTACCTCCATGACCTCCTCATCTCAGGCTCAGGGCAATCTGCTTAACAGCTTAAATGGCAGCGTTCAGGGTTCTGCACAGACTATTTCAGGTTCAGCCGTACGTGCCGGTGCCGTAGCTTCAGGCCGCGTAACTGCAGTTGGTACTGAGGAGCTCAGCTCTGAGTCCCTTATCAAGACTGCTCAGGCCCAGAAGCAGTCTCATGGTTCTGAGAGCCTTGGCTCACGTGCCACTCTGTCTCAGCAAGGTGCCCGTGCTGTTACCAGCCGTGCCAATGATCAGGCTGCTGCCAACTCCCTGAATACTGCCCGCAGCTCACTGAGCAACAGTGCAGTTCAGGCCCGTCAGCAGACTCAGGCAGCTGATGAGGCCGCCTCCAGCGCTCTTAACACCCGCAATGCCGCTGAGACTGCCGCATTAAAGGGAGCAGAGCCAGGCAATAATGCAGCTGCCGGACGTACCGGTAATGCCCAGGAAGCCCTGATGCGTCTTGCTCAGGAGCAGATGAGTGCAGGCCGCAATGCCAATGCCATGGCTGAGGCCAATGCACGCAATGCTCTGCTTGCTGATGATGCTCTGCGTCACACCGGCTCAGCTGAGCTAAGCTCCGCTATTGCCTCACTCAAGCAGGGTGCCCGTGGTGTTTCCGGTTCCTCAACTAACAGCACCAATTACGCTAACAGCTCACTGTACGCCTCCATGTTTGACAGTGACAACGCTGTAAACTCTGCTGAAAATGAGATGGATATGGGCTTTGAGCATGATGACTCTGCCTCAGCCTTCGGTTCAGCCATGATGACCTCTCAGGCTTCTGAGAACCGCAATGCTCCTCTGCCTCAGACTCTTACCACCTTTACCCCAACAGGTAATGAGAACAGTGATGCTGAGGAATTACATGAGCGCGTCATGGAAATGGCTTCCCGCAATCTCAAGCAGCTGTCTGTTGAGCTCTCTCCAAATGAGATGGGCCGCATGAAGATTTCCATCAGCCTCTCTGAGGACAATGAGGCCCTGTCCGTATCTCTGGCTGCAGCCAATCCAGCTACCCGTGAGATGCTGGAAAAGGCTCTGCCAAAGCTGCGTGAAATTCTGGCCAATCAGAATATCTCTACCGATGCTGAGGTTTCTGATATGGACAACGAAGCTGACAGCCAGCCTGTTCTGGCCGCCGACGGTCGTGAAAAGCAGGCTCTGAGTACCATTACCAGTGCCTCAGCTGCCAAGCGCAACAATCTGAGCGTTGCTGCTCCAGCCATGGACAATGTTTCAGTTGACTCTCTGATGGCCTCTGCCCGCTCCCTGACTGCTCAGGACCGTGAGGAAATCAGTGCTGTTCACGGCTTTGGATCCGGCTCTGAGGGCCCAATGGATCTCGACAGCGCCAGTGATACTCTGGCTGCCTTTGCCCGCCGCAGCTAACACAGTATCTTACACATGTGGCTGTAAAGGACATACTGTCCCGGTCAGTCACAGTGAGTAGCAGTTCCACAAAAAGGAAAGCCCGACTTATGGTCGGGCTTTTCTTTTTGAGCAAGGCTGGTTGTACCGAACAGTTCAGAGAGGCTTATGCCCCTGACAGGCAAGGTACTTCTTAAACAAGCTGCTGTATGAGCTTGATGATGCCTGTCACTACCGCATAAATTGTTTGACAGCAGTCAAAAAGCATTTGACAGGCAAGCGTGTAAGGGCATGGAGCAGGCTGGGCACGGGACAGGATAAGGCAGACATTATGCTCCATGGTTTAACAGATCAGATTTGACCTGCGCATCATGTATCAGAAGCGGCCACTCCGGCTGGCTGGAGGAGTTTGCGCCAGCACGGCCGACCTGCATGAACAGCGATGGTTATAAGAGAATGACGGGCAGGTGGTGCCTGGTGCTGGACAGCGGCTCAGTATAGCAGGGACTGATGGCGGCACGGCATGGCAGTTCGTCTATGGACTGCGTGCTTGACTGTAATGAGCAGACGGTTATGCTGTACTATTTATCTCTCTAATGATTTAGATTGGTGATATAATTTATCATATGTTCCATGGTTTAACGCCGCTCTTTATGTGCATCTTCTTAAGTTTCTGCTGCGGGAAGTCTAACAGGTGTCATGGATATATATGATCTGCTGTTGTCTCAGCTATAAGCAGATGAGATTCAGCCTTATGAATTGCAGGTGATACTTAATCTGACACTTTACCTGGAGAATTAAGGGGCAACAATGGCTTTTGAAGAAAAGAAACCAAGTTCATATATAAAAACCAACCTTGAGTCAGGGGAGTCGCTGAAGCTGGTCATACAGAGCAGTAAAGGCTTTTTCTGTGATGACAATGATATAGCCATTACCGATAAGCGCATCTTTTTCAGAGGCAAAGACGGTACAGCTTTGAGTTTTCCTAAAGAAAAGATCAAGAATATAGAAGCAGTACCGGAAAAGGGAATTTTCGGTGGTGAAAAGGACTATGGCGTTATCAATGTTTATGGCCCTTACAAAAAGTGTATTTCTTTCAAGGTTAACGATATAAATAACGATATCAACACTGTCAGAGATTTACTGAGAAAAAAATAGCATCCCTCGTTCAGCATCTGTCAGTTAAGAGCAAAGGCCGCATATGCGGCCTTTGTTGTTATCAGGGGATTGAAGTCTGTTATGCGCTCTGTCTATAAGACCGTCATGATCATCTGATGACCATCAGGCACCTGTCATTAGCTGTGGGGCTGTCGGTCATTGTAGGCAGGGCAGACTGTCATGGGAGGGGCGGGCAGCCTGTCATTGGGGCCGGGCCGCCTGTCATTGTGGGGCAGGGCTGCCTGTCATGGGCGGGACTGTCCTGATGCAGTGGCATGGCATGGTGACTTGTCTTTGGCAGCTGCAGATGCTGGGCATGCCATAGCTTGCCAGAGTGCGGCCTTTATTATTGCCTGTTGGTAAACGGGGCTATTGTGCGCATTATGTTGCCGGCTGCACAGCGCAGCAGGACCGGGGCTGAGGTCACTGCCTGATCAAGGCTCATCGGGCCGTTACACAGTGAGAACATGGCAGTGATATTGTGCTGATAGAGCACGTCAGCATCATCAGCAATACTGCCGCATAGCGCAATGGCTGGAACCCCATGGCGGGCTGCCACAGCCGCAATGCCAAGAGGTGCTTTGCCCTGCATGCTCTGACCGTCCATACGGCCCTCGCCTGTAATCACCAGAGCGCTGTCAGCAATATCCCTTTCCACATCAAGAATTTCCATTACAACCTCAATTCCCCTCTTCAGTCTGGCACGACCAAACCACAGAAGGGCGGCACCAAGGCCTCCGGCCGCTCCAGCTCCAGGGGTATCGCATGCTGAAATGGAGTAATGAAGATCAAGCTGTGCACCTACGTGAGCCATATCGGCATCAAGCTCATCAAGCATGTTTGCAGGCAGGCCCTTCTGGGGACCAAATACATGAATGGCGCCGCCACTGCCGGTCAGGATATTGGCAACGTCACAGGTTCCTGAAATGCTTATCCCCTCAAGTCGCCGGTCAATTATTTCTGTATCAAACTCGCTGATTTTGTGCAGCAGGCCTGCACAAATTCTGTCTTTAATCAGAGTATGACCAGAGCTGTAAAACCTGGCGCCCAGAGCCTGAGCAAAGCCAAGTCCGCCATCGCTGGTGGCGCTGCCTCCAAGTCCTATTCTGAAAGTGCGGCATCCCATATCAAGAGCATGCCCCATCAGCTCACCCAGTCCATAAGTCGAGGCATCAAGGCCGTTTCTGCGGCTGCTGTCAACCAGCTCCAGTCCGCAGCACTGAGCCATTTCCATTACGCATTCCTGATCTTTTACAAGGAAGGCGGCTCTTACTTCGCCTCCGTACGGTCCTGAGACTGTCCTGACTTGACGCTTATAGCCTCTGGTACTCAGTACTGGCCACAGAGCATCAATCAGTCCCTCGCCGCCATCAGACACAGGGCAGGTAACTACATCGGCCTGAGGCATAACATCATAAATGCCCTGAGCCACAGCATCACAGGCTTCGCGGGCAGAGCAGCTGCCCTTAAAAGAATCAAGCGCAACGGTAATCTTCATTGGACCTCCATCAAGTCAGCAGAGCCGACCCCAATATGTCTGATGTTCATCTGGCCACAGAGCAGTGTGGCTGCAGACCGGGCTTCCATTGTCAGAGATAATACACCAGCCATGCTCGCTTAGTCCCGGCAGCAGTGCCGGACCTGAAAGCGCAAACTGATGCGCCACCAGGCGCACCCGCCACGCTGCAACCCCGCGTATCCAGGCGCCCACGTATCCATGAACCCACGTATTCAGGTCCCCATGTATCCAGGAACCCACGTATCCGGGCACCCACGTATTCAGGTCCCCATTTATCCTGGTATTTATACATTCATGTGTTTATGCTCTCACGCTTCAGATGACGTGCTGTGCTGTCATGTGCTCAACAGGCGTATGAGCCAGCATTACCACGCTTTAGCGCCGCTGCACCTGGACTCATGCTGCATGTGCAGAGAGCTTGGGCATGAAGCACTCAGCAGAGGGGATGTAGTCTGTACAGCCTGGCCAGTAGTTGATGCAGGAAATCAAGGCGTTCAGCCTGCCAGTCTGAAAGCTGACTGGCCCTGAGCCTGAAATGGTGTCAGGCTGTGGACATGCTTGAGGCATGAAGGGTGGTGGTTCCGGGCAAACTGATGCTCCGGGCATGCTTATGCACCGGGCAGGCTGATGTTCATGGTGTGACAGATGTGTATGCATTCTTGTCGGCTTTGCACAGCAATTGTGCTTTTTGGCACTGGCAGAGCAGCTAAGATGTGCGCCAGTCGTCATGCCTGAATATTGTTGCGTGCCTTGGGGCACGCTCCCGGTTATAATGCCCGCCCATAGAGCCATCATGGACTCAGCGAGCGGACCAGCTTCTGGATGAAACAGCCATTGCTCAACTGTCTGCTCAGCTGCTAAGCAGCGTATAGCCTCCAGTGCATATGAGCCCTGCAGTCAGGGCTGTGGTCTTTGACCTGGGACCGCATACATGGCCTGTTGACAGCCATCATGACAGAGCAGCACGCAGGGGCCGCATGTACAGGAACGTTTCCCGTGCTTTTTGCTCATTTGAGCGCTGAGGTTCAGCTTGCCTGTTGCTGAGCTGGACTGGCGTTGCAGCTGGCCATGAGCTGGACTGGGGTTGCAGCTGGCCGTGAGCTGGACTGGCGTTGCAGCTGGCCGTGAGCTGGACTGGCGTTGCAGCTGGCCGTGAGCTGGACTTGCGCTGAAGCTGGCCGTGAGCGGCCTGGCGAAGCACTGATATGGGGCTGCGACTGTGCAGGCGCTCTGGGGCTCTGGTATCAGACAGGTGATGGTTTATTCTTTGTCACATGTGCGCAGGCATGATCATGGAGTCCTGAACAGGGGATTTTATGGGCCGACAGTGCCAAAAGTATATGCTGTTAAATGGCTTAAATATCGGTTTTTGTCAGGGCTCAGAGTGCCTTTAAATCTGTTTTTGGCAAGCGGGCACAGTCTTTGCAAAAGTCCGTGTGTGCGGTGTTCTTGCTGATTATTTGACAGCATTAAGCCTGCAGCTTCAGTAAATCCCTGATCAGACAGACAACAGGTCTACTGCTGTTTTATCTGCCAACAGAGCCTTTGCTGTAACTGCGCAAAGCATCGTACCCGTTCAGTTTTCACAGAGGCTATCAGGCCTGTCTGCCACAAACTTAAGGCAGCAGTGCCGGGTTCATAACATCCATTTTCTGTCATGTTCAGTTATGTACATCTGACATGATGGGAACGCGGATTCCCGGGGCGCAGATGTCATTTGCAAAGCCCGGTGCGGCTATGATCATCTGGTTTTAGCGGCCTTTTGTGTGCCATAATAGTTTGCTTATACCTAATCAGCATTGATGCTGTTAACTGGGAGAGATAGGTTATGTCAGATAGTACTGATGATTTAGAGACAGGTGGCAAATCCCGCAAAATGCTGTTCATGCTTATTGGCGTCATACTTGTGTTTATCCTCGGTATTGGCGGTTACGGCACATTTGCATATCTGCACCACATGTGGCCGTTCTCCATGGAGGAGCAGGAAAACGCAACTGACATCGCCGGCAAGATGGCTGGTCAGAATTCTCAGGTGGATGTTTCCGACCGCTATGTTCGCTTTGATCTGGCCTTTACTTTCAACCTGCCAGGCAAGACCAAGCGCGGCCACATGGTACAGGTTGAACCGGTTCTGGTTGTTCACGGTTCCGAAAATGCCGCTCTGGCACAGCAGCACCTGCCTTTAATCAGCTCTACAATTTCTGAGATCTGTTCTCAGCAGGATTATGACAGCCTCGCAAGTCCATCCGGAAGACAGCGCTTCAAGCGCCTTCTGCTTGATGGAATCAGAACCAAGCTTACTGGTGTTGTAAATCAGCCAGTTGTTGAACAGGTTCTGTTTGTTAATTTTGTAATGCAGTAATGCGCCGGGGAAGAGTAGCATGACTGAGTTTTTAACGCAGGATGAAATCGACGCGCTGTTACACGGCGGCGATGAGATCGAAGCGGAGCAGTTTGACGGCGACCAGGGTGTCAAACCGTTTGATTTCGGTTCCCAGGAACGTATTGTTCGTGGCCGTATGCCAACCCTTGAGCTGGTAGACGAGCGTTTTGCCCGTCACATGCGTATCAGTCTGTTCAATATGATGCGCCACAGCGCAGAGGTTACCTGGATTGGCGTCAAGATGATGAAGTTTGGTGAGTACGTACAGACTCTGTATGTGCCTACCTCACTTAACATGGTGCGCTTCCGTCCGTTAAAGGGTACTGCTCTTGTTACTCTGGAAGCCCGTCTGGTGTTCATTCTGGTAGAGAACTTTTTCGGTGGTGAAGGCCGTTTCCGTGCCAAGATCGAAGGCCGTGAGTTCACTCCTACCGAGCGCCGTATCATTCAGAAACTGCTTAAGATGGTCTTTGAGGACTACAAGGAAGCCTGGGCTCCGGTTATGGACGTTGAGTTTGAATATCTCGACTCCGAAGTTAACCCTGCCATGGCCAACATTGTCAGCCCTTCAGAGATGCTGGTAGTAAACCAGTTCCACATCGACCTGGACGGTGGTGGCGGTGATATGCATATCGCCTTCCCATACTCCATGATCGAGCCTATCAGGGAACTGCTCGACGCCGGTGTACAGTCCGACAAGGGCGATACCGACGTACGCTGGAACAAGGCCTTACGTGAGGAAGTAATGGACGTGCAGGTTGATATGCGCGTCAAGATGCTGGACCTCGTATTAAGCCTTGGACAGGTTATGGACCTGCACCCTGGTGACGTACTCAATGTGGAAATGCCAGACAATCTGCTGGTATACATTGAAGACCTGCCAAGTTATCACGCCAAGCTGGGTCGTACCAAGGACAAGCTGGCCATCAAGATTTCCGATATCTTGAAGCGTCCTCCATCAATGAAGAGCGACCTTTCCTTCCTCAAGGGATCTGGTATCAACATTGAGGATGACGAGGATATGGAAGAGTTTGATGATGACTAATTCTGTACCGGTGCAGGCAGCCTGAGCCATACTGACCAGGCTGTCTGCCCGGTGGCCCCGGACAGTACTTTTGTGCTGTCAGGGGTTGCTGTCCGGCTTTGAATGGTTAAAGAGAGAAAGAGAGTCCCTTCGGGGACAATCCCTTCGGGGAACGCCCTTTATGGGCAGCCCGCCGCAAGGCGGGCAAGCCTGCCGCTGCACAGGCTTAAGATCCGCATTTCAGATGCGGAAGCAGTGCCGGTTTCTTCTGTCGGACAGGCAGAATTAGTAATCTCACCTGAACATTACACAGTGCCAGATCTGATATCAGTGCTGGACAATGACAGGGCATAACTCTTTGTTCACCTGAAAAGGTGAAGCAGACAACGAATATAATTCTGGCAGGCCGTGAGCCTGGCCTGCAATTTGTGAATTTAAATAGAGGGCTTAGCGCTCAGCGCGGCTCACAACGGAGAGATCCATAGAATGTCAGATATGGAAAACTTAGGTGGCAACACCGACTGGACCGACGGCTTACCTTCCACCGATGGAATGGAGGACATGAATTCTGCTGAGCTCGAGCATTTTGACGATCCCACAAAGAGCAAGGCTCCGCTGTCCCGTGAAGAGCGTAAGAAGTTAGATGCCATTCTTGACATCCCTGTTACCATCACCATGGAAGTAGGTCATGCCAAGATTTCCATCCGCAACCTGCTGCAGTTAAACCAGGGCTCTGTTATCGAGCTTGAGCGTCTTGCTGGTGAGCCACTGGACGTTCTGGTAAACGGTACTCTGATTGCCCACGGTGAAGTTGTGGTCGTTAACGACAAGTTCGGTATCCGTCTTACCGACGTTATCAGCCAGGTTGAGCGTATCAAGAAGCTTCAGTAATCTGCTGATTAGCTACCAGATTTCAGCTGTTTATCTGACCGGTGGACTAAAGTCGTGCAGAGGGGAACTGATGATCCTCACTGTACTGTCCGGTCTTTTTCAAGGTGTCGGCACTATGCTGACACTTTGTGTTTATGGCATACCCAAATTTCTGTCCCATGCAGCATACGCTGCCGATGGCCCCTGTTGCGATGCCCGGTCCTGACGCCTGAGGCGACCCTGACAGCCTCAGGCGAGCCTGACAGCCGGTGACGGTGACGGTCCTGACGCCTTAGGCGACCCTGACAGAGTGTGAGGCCATTACAGTCCCAGGGCCCGGCAGAGCATGGCAGGCCAGGTCAAGTCCAGCCACTGAGTGCATCTGCACCAGTGCTCTGTTGCCTGTCAGACAGGTTGAAGTCTGTCAGTCTGTCTCAGGCACAGGGGTAAGCCATAAAAGCGCGATATTACTGAAAGCACTGCACTGCCGGAGCGGCCGAGGCCGTTTCTGCAGTGCTTTGCTGTGCCTGTATGATGCAGCACTGTCAGTATGGCGGCTGATATATTAAAATTGCATGAGCAGCAGTGACTGGTGCGCATGGCGCCTTAATTTCCATCCGGCCGTTCTGGTGCGGGACCATGGTATACAGATAGCCTGGCTGCTGATGTCAAACCGTTTTCTAGCAGGGTGATGTCTTATGCATTCTCTCCTCAAAGTACCGCCGCATCAGGCGCGTCCTTACCATTCTTCTGATGACAAGTCCCCCTGCCAATTAAAGGATTCATTCCTGTTTCCTGCCGCAACCAGAAGTCTGTGCGTTCTGGCCGCCTCCTCTTTCCTTGCCTTTTCCTTACCTGTTAATGCAGCCCCTGAGGCTCAGTCTGAAAGCGCTGCTGTTTCTTCAGGTGAGCCTGCTCATGTCAACTCTGATATTGCCGCTCCTGATGCTGCTGACCTGGTACTGCCTGAACCAAAAAATATTGATGCCGGCAGTGAACCTGAAAATGAGCGTGTGTCCGGCCGCTCAGTGGTAAGCAAGGAAACAGCTGAGGATCTGATGAGCAGTGGCTCTGAGTCATTATCAGCGGACTCTGAGCAGCACAGTGCTGCACCTTCAGGCGATGCCCGTGCTGTTAATGGCGCCACCCTCAGCTCCGAAAAGAGCGGATTTGGTACCCAGCGCAGCGGTGCTCTGGCCTCAGGTGGTCTTGCCAGCCCTGCAGGTATCATCAACTGGCTGTTATCAACCATTGCCATTCTGGGCGTAATCTTCGCCCTTGCCTGGCTGCTGCGACGCTCCCGTCTGGTTCAGCGTTCCATGGGCGGCAGCATGCATCTTATTACCCAGATGGCCGTAGGCCCCAAGGAGCGGCTCGTTCAGGTCAGGGCAGCCAATCGTGTGCTGCTCGTAGGCGTTACCGCACATTCGGTAAATCTGGTGGCCGATCTTACTGACAGTGAAAAGTCAGACAGCAAGAACACTCAAAAGAAAGACGATTCAGGTCAGTCTGGATTTAATAGCCATGGCAATGCCGGATATAATGCCCAGGACAGTGACCGCTATAATGCATCTTCATCAGCTGCCGACAGCGCTGCTGCCTCACTTGCTCAAAGATACAGCCCTGAAGAGATTGTGTGCATGACTGAGCTCTTTGAAGAGCATATGCGCAAGTCTGGTCTCAACGATGGTGAGCAGGAGCACAGAGCTTACAGTTCCAGCCGTCTGACCGACAGGGATATTGAAAATCGCCAGAATCTGTTCAGAAGCGTTTTTTCCCGCGATGAGCGACGTTCCATGGGGGCAGGTCATGAGGGACTGGAATCTGCCCGCAGCTCAGCAGCATCCGACAGATCAGCTGACAGATCCGCTGCCATGTCCGGTATGCGCCGTAACGGATTTTTCAGGATGGGCCAGGCCTGCGGCATGCCTGATGATGACATTCTCCATGCCCGTGCCAGCCGCGCCAAAAGGCAGATGCGCAGCTCAGCTGTCGACGACGCTGACGGCCTGTCTGGTTCAGCTTTTTCAGATATGCTGGCTCATGAGTACGAAAAGGCCCATGACAGCCTGAATATGAATATCATTGATGACAACGCTCTTTCTGTCATGCGCGACCGCGCTGCCAGTGGCGAGATTGTCCTTAAGGAAATCAATCCGGATAATCCAGATGCCTGTCAGTCATCATCAGGCTCAGTCGCCGGTGCGTCAGCTGGCGCTGCCGCTGATGCGGCCTGCATGGCACAGAGTGCCGGAGATGTAGCCGGAAACTGTTATGATTTTGCCGAGCGTTTTGGTCCGGGAGCCGGTGCTGCCGAAGCTGCTATCAGGGCCACAGCTCAGGAAAAGGCCGGTGGCGACAGTGAAGACTGCGCTCATGCCGGTAAGATTGCTCCTTACCTTTATGGTGAGAATGAGCGTGAGGGCGAGGATGCCAGCAATGTATCGCTGGGTACTGCATATAAGGGGGCTGATGTACCTTTACGTACTTCATCGCCGGCCCTGAGCAGATACAGCATCCGCCGTTCGGCACGCATAAAGGGACGTGGCTCAAGGTAGTAATACCGAGCTGTGTGGAATTAATTCAGGAGGAGCCATGCTCACAGCCGCTCAAAACAATCAGGAGGTCATGAACCAGCGCAGCGACCAGCTCCGTGGCCTTAAGCGCATTTTCATGACAGCCCTGATCACCAGTGTGATTTCAGGACTGATTCTGTATTTCTGCTCGTCTGCCCAGGCAGCAAACCTGGACATGACCGCTTTTACCGTCAAGACCAATCCTGACGGTACTCAGGATTACTCCCTGTCATTACAGGTAGTCATGCTGATGACCCTTTTGACCTTTCTGCCGTCAATCATCATCATGACCACGTCCTTTGTACGAATCATCATTGTTCTGGCCATTCTGCGTCAGGCCATGGGTCTGCAGACCTCGCCATCCAACCAGATTCTGGTAGGTCTGGCTTTCTTCATGACCATCTACATCATGACCCCGGTGCTCAATGCTATCTACAATGAGGCCATCGTGCCTTATCTCAATGATCAGATGCAGGCCCGTGAGGCTATTGTTGTAGGTCAGCGTCCGCTCCACCAGTTCATGCGTGAGCAGACCCGTATGACTGACCTCAACGCCTTTATGGAATATGCTGATGTCCGTGTTGCCCGAGTTGAAGACGTGCCTATTCATGTTCTCATTCCGGCCTTTATCGTCTCCGAGCTCAAGACCGCATTCCAGATTGGCTTCATGCTCTTCCTGCCATTCCTGATTATTGACCTGGTAGTTGCATCCATCCTCATGGCCATGGGTATGATGATGCTCTCGCCAATGATCGTATCGCTGCCGTTTAAACTGATGCTCTTTGTGCTGGTAGACGGCTGGACCCTGATTATGGGATCGCTGCTGGCCTCGTACGGCATAGGTGTGCCAACCTGATAATGCCCGGGACTGACCCGGGCTTTGCCCGTTTTACAGGGCGCCACCGCAGGCTCTGCCGCCGCACGGCCATGCCGCCCATGGCGACAACCAAGGCCGACACAGCGCAGCGCAGCCCAGTTCGGCCCAGTGTAGCCCAGCGCGGCCCAGTGTGGCCCCGGCCGGCATGGCGCATGGACGCACGGCGCCGGGAGTTAAGTACAGGTCAGGGTACAGCTCTGGTCCTGCCAGTTAAGATTGTTCCAAGAGAGGTGAAGCGTGGAACCAGAAGTCTTTGTCGAAGTGGTACGCTCAGCATTATCCCTGGTAGCCGTACTGGTTACCGCATCCATTCTGCCATCTCTGGTTGTCGGTCTGATGGTGGCCGTATTCCAGGCAGCAACCTCAATTAACGAGCAGACCCTGTCATTCCTGCCACGTCTTATCGTGACCATTTTAGGCCTGATGTGGGGTGCCCACTGGGGTCTTACCAAGCTCACCGAGTTCTTCTACGAACTGGTACATAATATTCCAACAGTAGTAGGCTGATCGCCTGCACCTGGCCATATGGCCAGGCGCTGACCGCCAATGCCACTGATAAAGAGCACCCTGTCCTTTTGCTGCATCGCTGCTAAACGTCCTTGATGGCCAGGCCCTCAGCAACTCGGCCCTGATGGACCTGCAGCGCACCCTCTCATCCTTGATGGCCAGGCCCGCAGCAACTTAGCCCTGATGGACCTGCAGCGCACCCTCTCATCCTTGATGGCCAGGCCCGCAGCAACTTAGCCCTGATGGACCTGAACCGCAGCTCCACGGCCTTGATGAGCCAGGACAGAGCAGATTTTGCAGTCACAACAGAAGCAAGACCATGGGAATTAACTTTTTAGAACCGCTGATGCTTGATGCCCTGGATTCTCTCATGTGGCCTTTATGCCGCGTGGGCGGATTTATGATGGCCTTTGTGACCTTCTCAGGTTCTGCTGTACCGCGCAATGCCCGTGCACTGCTGGCACTGACCGTTACCGTATGTTTCCTGCCAAGCATTCCAGCTGTTGATGCCAATCTCGATGCTTTCTCCGGCCTTGGTATTATCACCACCATATCTCAGGTAATCATTGGCGCCGGTCTTGGCTTTATGACCCAGTATCTGATAGCAAGCTTCGTTCTTGCAGGTCAGGCTATCGCCATGCAGACCGGTCTTGGCTTTGCCTCCCTGGTTGATCCGGTATCTGGTACCAATGCCCCGGTAGTAGGTCAGTTCTTTACCGTTTTATGTACCCTGGTGTTCTTTGCAGTTGACGGTCATCTGGTCTTTATCCGTCTGCTGCTGCTGAGCTTTGAAACTCTGCCTATCGGCCCGCATATCTTCAGTCCGCCAAGCCTTGAGGCTCTGATTTACTTTGGCGCTACCATGTTCCAGGTAGCCCTCTCTACCTCTATCGCTGCAATCTGTGCTCTGCTGGTAGTTAACTTCACCTTCGGTGTTATGACCCGTGCCGCTCCTCAGTTAAACGTATTCTCCATGGGTTTTGCCATCTCCATGACCGTAGGTCTGGCTGTGCTCCTTATCAGTCTGGACGCCTTCATGGTTAACTTCACCATCGCTATCAATGAGCTCATGAGCTCTTCATGTACCCTCATTGGCACCCAGTGCGAGGGCATTTTCTAAACTGCCACGTACCTGCGCGCCCGTATGCACACATGCATGACTGCGTGCGCCCACAGTCTGCAGCCCTTGCAGGGCCTGCAGCTCCCGGCCCGCCGGCCCGGCTGCCAGCTGTTCATCTCAGCTGGTGACCGGGCCGGAGTCGTTTTAAAGGGGCGCTTTGATCCTGCATCCATGACTGCCGTGCAGCAAGGCACCAGTAATTTGCTCAGACGGTGGCCCGGTCAGGCCGTCTGGGCGCAAAGCAGGCTTGAGCGGGACTGCAGCTCATTTCAGCTATTGGGCAGGGCAGGGCAGGATTAACATTAAGCATTGCCATGGCATGACATAAGGGCATGCTCAGCCATGGGGCTGGATGACAGACCAAATTTTGCTGTGGGAGTTGAGGTCGCAGGAGAGCTGAAGACATACCGGCGGGCCAGGAGCCTTAAGGACAGGACTGCAATGGCTCAGCAGGAACGCAGTGGGGCGTAAAGCGCCGATGAGGCAGCGGCAGGGCATGAAGCGCTGATGAGGCAGCAGGGCATGAAGCGCCGATGTGGCAGCGGCAGGGAATGATGCGCCGATGAGGCAGCGGAGGGGCATGATGCGCTGATGGACAGCGGCATGATGGCGGAGCAGCAGGGCGAGGCTGGAGGGCAGAGGAAATTTTTGGGGTGGTAAAAACAAATCAGGGAGCCTGAGCTCCCCAATTGTGACAGGAATAATCCTGCTGTGTCAGGCTGCCTTGCAGGCAGGACTGAGCTCCTTAGTCCATGGAGCTGTCGTCACCTGAGCCGCCAAAGTCATTGCCGCCCATCTCATCATCGGCACCGGCAGTGCACAGACGGTGGAGACGACGTGGCTGAATAACCTGTAAGTACTTCTTGAAGATCTTGGCGTTTGGATCAGTGATTACATCGTCAGAGTGTAACTGCTCAAGGAATACTTTCTCGGTAGCATCAGCTGGCTTACGGGTGCCCATGTGGAGTTCCATCATGGCAGTACCGCACTTCTCGAGGATGCCGCTTTCACGAATTGAGAACTCGCCGGAACGACGGATGCCGCGGGCAAAGTGTTGAAAATCGTTAAATTGCTTTTCAGATTCAAAGCTCATGAAAAAAATCCTGTGAACTGCCCTCAGGATCAGTCCTGACGGGCTGCTGTATGTTCAGAAGCAAAACTTCCGGCTACAGCATGTAACGGCACGAGTCCGTACCTGGTTTAACCACCTGTAAGTCCGGCCTTGCTGTGAGCAGGGCGTTCTGGTGGTCTGTTTTTCTATACTGCCAAGGGAAAGACGTCCTTGCCCGGCACTGAGCCGCAGCTGCATCTTTCTGGTAATCACGCCGTTCCGCAGCGGCATCAGGCCGTCGGGACATACATGCTTTAACAGTGTATCAAAAATAGAGCTGTATTCTAATACATTGAGCACTCATGTCAACGAAAACCGGGGGTAAATCCCGTAAATACTTGCTTTTTCAGCAGACCGCCCCCATCCAGCCAGGCAAGCCTGGCCAACAGTAACGCCCCGCATAACTTTGCCTCAGCAGCCCTCTGTGCACAGCCCGGGCTGGCAGCCCGTCTGCAGGTTGCCGGGCTGACCATGATTACGCAAGGCTGAAGCCGGCATCGCGCTTCAGGCCGGGCCTGCAGCCGGGTCAGCAAGGCTATTCGTGGCGACAGAACGGCCAGCATTTGCTCATCATCGATTGCCTGCACCCAGGCTCCTGCAGGCTGGCTCGCAGCCTGGCTCGCAGCCTGGCATTACACCCCCCTGCTGGGAGGCTCGCAGCCGGGCATTACAGGCTCCTGCTGGGAGGCCCGTAGCCGGGCATGCCCAGCTCCTTTAGCCCGGGGCTGCAGGTGGGCAGTCTGAGCTGGTGACTGCAGTTGTCGCTCGTGGTGTGGTCCTTATTACAGGGCAGGGGGTGGCTGCTGAAAATGGCGTAGCCATGGGCCGGAAATACGACGGCACGGGCAATTTTGGCACGAAAAATTTGAGGCCCGCGCCGGGCTTTGCTAAAATTCATCAGACATTGAGATATTGTCATCAGTGGCCCGACAAACAAGCTGCATACAGCGTTTTTCGCGGCATGAACTTTCTCCCTTGAACGTCCTGGAGCCTGCACTGTGAGCAGGTTGTGGCCTTCAGGGATTGCGGCACGTCCAGGCAGTCATAAGCATTGCTGTCTTATGCCTGCAAAAGGCGGTACTCAGGCGCCTGAGGCGCTGTATATTTGCACTGAGTGCTTAAATGCCGCTATGATAGCGATATGATTTTTTTTCTGCAGTTATTAACTCAGTAATAAGTTAAGCCCTCCCGGGCCTCATAAAGACTGTCCCTGTATCTGGGCAGGTCAGCTGCGTCACTGCGCTCAGCCTGCAGTCAGGCGGGCCCTGACATTCAGAGCTGCTCTGACACTCATGTGAGCGCTGGCTGTCTGCAGAGCCTGATGTTCTGTGGAGGCTGATGCTCCATGGAGCCTGATACCCAGGGGAGTATGTCAGTCCGGTTGCGGCTGGGTTTAACTTATTGCTGAGCACACTGCTTTTTGTTTGGAGATCGCGATGGATTCCTGTGAGAAAATTCCACGCAACTTTATCACTGACATCATCGATGATGACCTGAAGGCCGGTCGTCACACCAGCGTAGCCACCCGCTTCCCTCCAGAGCCAAACGGCTACCTGCACATCGGTCATGCCAAGAGTATCTGTCTGAACTTTGGTCTGGCCCGTGACTATCAGGGCACCTGCAATCTGCGCTTTGATGACACCAATCCGGTCAAGGAAGACATGGAGTACATCAACTCCATCAAGCAGGACGTGCAGTGGCTGGGCTTTACCTGGAACGGTGAGGTCAGACATTCCTCAGATTACTTTGAGCGCCTGTACGGCTATGCCGTAGAGCTGATTGAAAAGGGACTTGCCTATGTTGATGAGCTGTCCCCTGATGAAATCCGTGAGTACCGTGGCACCTTGAAGGAGCCGGGCCGCAACAGCCCATATCGTGATCGTCCTGTAGAGGAAAATCTGGCTCTGTTCGAGCAGATGCGCGATGGCAAGTTTGAGGAAGGCAAGGTATGTCTGCGCGCCAAAATTGACATGGCCTCTCCATTTATCTGCATGCGTGACCCTGTTATCTACCGCGTCCGTTATGCCAGCCATGCCATGACCGGTGACAAGTGGTGCATTTACCCAATGTACGACTTTACCCACTGTATTTCTGACGCCATCGAGCACATCACACACTCTATCTGTACTCTGGAGTTCCAGGACAACCGCCGTCTGTATGACTGGGTGCTTGAAAATATCAGCATAGACTGCCATCCACATCAGTATGAGATGAGCCGTCTGAATCTTGAGTATTCCATTACCTCCAAGCGCAAGCTCAATCTGCTGGTGACCGAGGGCCATGTGGATGGCTGGGACGATCCTCGTCTGACCACCATTTCCGGCCTGCGCCGTCGCGGCTATACTCCTGCTTCCATTCGTGAGTTCTGCCGCCGTATCGGTGTTACCAAGCAGGATAACACTGTAGAGATGACCGCACTTGAGGCCTGCATACGTGAGGACCTCAATAACAATGCCCCACGTGCCATGGCTGTGCTGCGCCCTCTGCGCATGGTGATCGACAACTACGGTCAGGAAGGCGTAACGGCTACTTCCTTTACCGTACCTAATCACCCTGACAAGCCGGAGCTCGGTTCCCGTGAGGTAAGCTTCTCAGGTGAGCTGTTTATCGATGAGGCAGATTTCCGCGAAGAGGCCAACAAGCAGTACAAGCGCCTCAAGCTGGGCGGTCTGGTACGTCTGCGCCATGGCTATCTGGTCAAGGCCACCTCCTGTGAAAAGGATGAAAATGGCAGGGTTACCTGCGTACACGTTGAGGCCATTCCAGATTCTCTGGGCCGCGACGTCGAGGGTATGAAAGCAAAGGGCGTAATTCATTTCGTTGACGCAAAGAACTGCTATCGCGGTACTGTCAACATGTACGGCCGTCTGTTCAACGTACCAAATCCTGGTGCTGCTGAGGACTTCCTTGCCTGTGTGGACAAGAACTCTGTTGAGGTGCTGGAAAATGCCGCTCTTGAAAGCTCACTGCAGAATGCCAGAGTGGGCGACAGCTTCCAGTTTGAGCGCGAAGGCTATTTCTGTGTAGATTCAAAGCACTCTGCCGAGAACAGACCTGTATTCAATTTAACTGTTGCACTGCGTGAGACCAAGAAGGTTCAGGCTTAATAAGGAGACAGCAATGTCTGATATTGATGATTTAGAGAAGAGCAATGATCCTGTTGCTCCGCCTCCTGGTTCTGATTATGAAGTTCCATTTATCTTCCATTCAGAAGCTCCTTTAGAGCGTGCTTTTGACAAGGCAGAACACTGGGTCAAGGCCGGTGTGCGTCCAAACCACATCTTCCTTGATGACCGCAATATTTCGGTCATTAACTTCCACAAGGTCATGCGCGACCCACTGCTGGCCCAGGCCGGTGTTGAGCGTTATGTAGACTTCCGCTGCTCCCTTACTCTGTCTGAGACTGATGTTGATGCCGTATTCTCCTCAGTCTGCTACTACGAGCCTGGCTGCGAGCCTGTCTTCATCAATCAGTATGATCCTGAGCTCAGCTCCATCAAGGAAGTGCTCCTGATGGTTGCCAATAATCTCTTTGATTATCTGCAAAAGCCACTCATGCCTAAGGGCGGCAACGACTAAAGTTCATATACCGGCCCCACAGGGGCGGGGCAGTATGACTTTAACTTAATCCAAAGCCGGGACTGGTTAAACCATCCCGGCTTTGTGATCCTGAGGGCTACGGCGGAGCGCGCCGCAGCCCGCTGCAGCCCGCTGCAGCCATAAGCAGGCGGCCCCAGTGGTCACCTCAATTGCCACCTGAGTGTGCCCTCATGCTCCTCAGTTGCTCTGACGCTGCAGCCTGCAGCGGGAGCCTGCAGCGGCAGGGAGCAGCTAAACCTGGTGCACTGGCAGGACCTGCAGAGCGGCAAGGGGCAGATGTGCGTGTTTTTGCTGAATTTATGGCATAGCGCGGCAATATCCATTAAAATATCCAGCGCAGCACCGGGCATCATTGCCCTTGTGCAGGCTTTTAATCATATGCCCTGACGGAGTACGCTCCGCCTGAGGGCGCAGCATGCAGTACAGCACGGCCTCCTCAATGGAATAACGGCCTGACTGATTTGAGGGAGCCGCCCCTGTCGGACGGCCGGCCTGAGCGGTCAGTTATCCGGAGTCGGGATGCGTACCTGTCTTATGGACGGCCTGATGGTCTATCAGTGCGACTGCATCATGTTTTTCAGCGGATTATGACCTGTAACAGGTTTGGGAGATACACTTTGTCCAGCCTCAAGATTAAATCACTGGTTATGGCCCTGGCAGCTGGCAGCACCGCCATTATGGTCAGTGCCTGCGGTGCCAACAGTTCTGATGATTCTCTCAGGACTCCAACCGGTTACTACGATCATGCCGAAGCTAAAGAAGGCTCAGATCCGCTTAAGGTTCCAGCCGGCATCACCCCTCCATATACCGATAAGACCTTTGATATTCCGTTCGTTTCGCCTTCTGAAAAGAGCCGCCAGATGATTGGCGAGAATATGGATATCCGTCCGCCTGTAGTGTCTCAGGTAGCCGAAAGCGGTGTAGATATCGTTCGCAAGGATGAAAATGCCGTTGTCTGGTTCCTGCCATCCAACCAGTTCAATATCCGTGACGAGCACCTTGCCTGGAGTTATCTGACCGAAGCTCTCAAGTACATGAAGATTCCTGTAGCTGCCACCAATGAGGCACGCTATGAGCTTACTACCGGCTCGTCCCGTTTCAATGCCTTTGGTGAGCCATACGACGAGGTCAGCGACAGCGTTCTGGCCGAAAGCTTCAATCAGGTTTACCAGATTAAGGTAGGTCATGCCCAGCAGGGGCAGATTGGCTACTTCATCGCCTTAAAGAGCTCCACCTCATCTGAGACTGCCGTGGAACCTACCCTGGTGCACAAGGCCAATTTCACCAGCGGCTTTGCCAACGCTCTTATCAAAACCATGTCCATTCAGAACATGGCCAATGAGGTTATCCCTGATTATGTTGAGGTAGTACTGGGCCGTGATAACAATGACCAGGATGCCTTAATCGTAAATGCCGGTTACAACTCCACCTGGAATGTCATGCGCGGTACTCTGGACAGCTACGGCATGAAGGTTGAGGAGTACTCCATCTCCCGCTCTACCTACAAGGTTGAAATCAGCGAGGAAGATCCTGAGTTCTACCGCAGCCAGGGCGTAGAGCCATTTGGTCTGCCAGAGGGCACTTATATTGTCCGTCTGGCCGTATCGGGCGACAACACAGTCATCACCTTCTACAATGAAGATGACAAGCCGATCACAGCCGCTCAGACTGCCAGACTGTATCCTGGTTTCTCCAGGGCAATTACTCAGCAGTTTGCCGTATATAAGCGCGAGGGCGCTAACTATCTTGCCAAATTTGACAAGTAGGATTAAAATTTCTGGGCCTGATAATTTGTTTCAGGCCCTTTTATTTTTTTACTTTTCTGGGAATACGCCAAAATGGAAAAGAAACAGGAAATCTATCGCGGTAAGGCCAAGTCTGTTTACGAGACTGATGATCAGAACCACTACATCATGCTGTTCCGCGATGACACCTCTGCTTTCGACGGTAAGATTATTAAGCAGTTGGACCGTAAGGGTCGTACCAACAACCGCTTTAATTTCTTCATCATGAAGAAGCTCGAGGAAGCTGGTGTTCCTGTACACGTAGAGGAGTTACTCTCCGATACCGAGTGTCTTGTCAAGAAGCTGGAAATGCTGCCTGTTGAATGCGTAGTACGCAACGTAGCTGCCGGCTCTATCTGCAAGCGTCTTGGTGTTGAAGAGGGTCTTGACCTCAACCCTCCTACCTTCGAGTTCTTCTATAAGGACGACGAGTTACACGATCCAATGGTTAATGAGTCCCACATCATTTCCTTTGGCTGGGGTACCAAGGAGCAGATCGAGGAGATGAAGAGCCTGTCTTTCAAGATCAATGAGGTTCTCAAGGATCTGTTTGACAAGGCCGGCTTAATCCTGGTTGATTACAAGCTCGAGTTCGGCATGTACGAAGGCAAGTTAATCCTGGGTGATGAGTTCTCTCCAGACGGCTGCCGTTTATGGGATAAGGAAACCCGCAAGAAGCTTGACAAGGATCGTTTCCGTCAGGGTCTGGGTGACGTTATCGAAGGTTACGAGGAAGTTGCACGCCGTATCGGCTGCCCTCTCTAATCTGTTTACAGCTGTCGCTTCCAGAGCTCACTGCCGTGAGTCCCTGAGCGTATAACTGCGACAGACAGGCTGCTGCTGAGGCAGCAGCCTATGTGGCCATGGGGTTAGCCCCATGGCCACTCGTCTTTTCTGGCCCCGGCATTTTATCCCGCCCCAGGCTTCCGGCACAGCCATCGCAGCCGCCGGCCGGCCGCCGACCGGCCACCGCCATCAGGCAGCAGGGCCAGGGCGTGGCTGCCAATGGGAGCTGCAGAGCAGCCTGGCGGGCTGCTTATCGCGCCAAAATGCAAACAGCCGCACAGTCAGGATGTCTGTCCTGAATATGCGGCTGTTTTGTTTTTCAACAGCTGAACCCGTCCGGGGTTGTTGCAGGCATTGCTGCCCAGACCCTGTATGACAGCACAGGCACGGGCAAAGCCCGGCAGAGCGTCAGAACCTGTGCCCGAGGCCGGTCAGCCAGCCATTACTGACTGGTGCTGGCTCTGATCCCGGCTGCTTTTTCTGATTGCCTCAATATAGCGGCGGGTCAGGGCGTCAGCCTGCTCAAGGGTAGCGCCCCTTGCCATGATGTAACCTCGGGCAAGATCTCCGCCATTGTGCAGGGCACCATAGCTTTTGCCAGCCTCCAGATTGTTTTCAAAGGCAATGATGTGCTTTCTTTCCTCAGGGGTAAACATCTCAAGGCCTTTTTCAGGGGCCTCAATGGTCAGCACATTGAAGCTTTCATCCATTGCCGGCAGAGGTGAGCCCCATGAGCCATTGACCGGACTGCCGGAAAAGACAACAGGATGGCTGTCTTCAAAATCAAAGAAACGAATGACTGCAGGCTGCGGGTTGCTGCGGCAGCAGAAGTTCTGCCCATCAATCATTACCTTGCGGAAGATGTGCAGAGGGTTGTTGCCGTTATAAAGGGCAGCCAGCAGGACATTATTACCTGTCAGACGTGGGGCAATATCAATAAAGAAACATCTGTCATCAGGGGTGACGTAGGCATCGACTGTCAGGAATGATGAGCGCAGACCGATGCGTCGGGCTATAAGCTCTGCATACTGGGTAATAATGGCGGCCTCACGTTTACGTGGGACAGAAAAGTATGCACTTTCCTGACGATATGGAGGCTTCGATACTTCCTTGCCCAGCAGGGTCATAATGTGAAAGTGACTCTCCCCGTCTATAAAGCCGGCACAGCAGAACTCCTCTCCTTCAAGGGCTGTTTCAGCCAGCGCACCACCTGAAATAAAACGTTCAGGCAGGCGGTACTCCTCAAGATCGCTTCTGTCCGAAATCAGAGCTGCGCCCATTGATCCCGAGCCCTCAACCGGCTTGATGATAAATGGATAGCCAAACTTCTGTTCCAGATCATCAAAGTGTGCCCTGAGCTCCCTGCAGGCCTTACTGTCAAGAAAAGACCACTGATAGTCCTCAAGTCCCTGCTCACTGAGGAAATGATGGAAAGCCTTCTTGTCTGTCATGGTGTCGATGATCGCAAAAGAAGGACTGTTAAATCCAAGCTGGTCACTGAGCTTGCCCATGATAATCAGAGCACGGCCTACAGGCAGAGCGGCGATATGGCTAATGGCGTAATCTCTGACAATATCGAAAGTCTTTTGTAAATCAGAAAAATCCTGAGCAAGACAGACCAGCTGACCATCCCAGCGGTTGATGAACTCAGCACTCAAAGCCGGGCTGCGGTCCATGCACAGAACATTGACCTGCTCTTTGAGCAGCAGCTCAAGGAAAGGCTCAAACTCGAAGCTGGCTCCGAGAACAAGAACATTAGGTTTAGACAGATCGTAAAAGTAGTAGCTGAGGTTGCAGGCGGAGAACATTATATTCACTTAAAAGCCAGATAATGGCCTGGTGGTTGACAACAGCACAAAAGTCTATGTTCAAAGGACTTTCAAGGGCTTTTTACAAGGATTAAATCAATGTCGAGCAGCATATTGCAGGTTAAGGTCCATGTATGCGGTTATGGTCCCGGACGCGCATCAACAGGACCGGAAACAAGACTGCAGTCCCGCATACAGGCCCTGTGGACAGGATATTGGCCTTAAACATGTTATGAACCACTGCTGCATGCCATGACGTAACAGCTCAGTCTTATGGAAACCGGCTATAAGAATGGCTGTGTGACGAGCAGCCCTGGGCGCAAGCCCCGTCTCTGTCCTGACCAGGGAATTGCCAGAGGCAACCCAATGGCAGACCGTAAGTGGTTTGTTTTAATGTCTGGATAAGTGCTGATATAAGCAGATTCAGACATCATTGCATCCTGGTGTTTGTACTGAAAGTAAGAGTCTCCCCGCCATCGCTGTGAGGTGTCCTTATTTCGCTAAATAACGATGAGTATTTATGAGCTCAGGCACCGGGGGGCAGAAATCTGCATATCTACGTATATACGCTAATTTTGAAATTTTTTGTCCCAAAGGATACTAGCAATAAAAAATATTATCCTAAGATAAGTTATTAGTAAAGCCTTAAAAATCAGGTTTTCAGTGAATATTTTGTAAAATAATAGCTAGAAAAATAACCAAAAATATTGTACAATCAATGGGATCGCGTTATCCCACTGATTTGAGGTTTTTTTGATGGCTATTTTAAAAAATATCACGGAGATGCCTACCCCGGACTGGGCATACATCACTGCAGATGGACGAGTGATTCATAGATACCGCAAGGATGGCAAGCGACACAACGTTGCCATAGGCAAGGTCGTAGATAAGCTAACACCGGACGGACGTCCTATGATGGCTCCTAATGACAACATGCGCAGACTCTATTCTGATGAGTTTGAAAGACATTACGGAGAGGGAAGTTCGAATACGAATCACGTTTCAGCAGGTATTTTTGCTGTTCATTTGAGGGTATGCGCAGGGCTGGGGTTATACCAGTGTGTTCAGAGATCGTTTGGTGGCTCTGACGGCAATGCTCTTATGGATCTTGCAATGATGTCATTCACAAAGCGCAGCAGTGCAGCTTACATGATTGATGACTTTGCTGATTCGAACAT